>DNAD01000367.1:698-5831 GCA_003484785.1 Lachnospiraceae bacterium | reverse complement strand
TTCATTGAAACCGTGTTCTCCCTTTCAATGAAAATATTCTCCAATCCCGGCATTGCCATCATTTTCGTCAGCCTGCTGGTACAGACGCTGGTGCTGCCGCTTTATAAAAGAGCGGATGCCCTTCAGGAGGCCGACCGCAAAAAACAGCAGGAAATGAAAAGGTGGGTCGACCACATAAAAAAGACGTTCAAGAAGGACGAACGTTTCATGATGCTCTCCGAGTATTACCGGCAGAACGATTACGAGCCGGTGATGGCTCTCAGAGGATCCCTTCCCCTGCTGCTGCAGGTTCCCTTTTTTATAGCCGCCTACCATTATCTGTCCTCACTGGAGCTGTTAAAGGGCACCTCCTTCTTAATGATAAAGGATCTCGGAAGCCCCGACGCCCTGCTTACGCTTAATCTGGCGGGAACATCCGTAAGCATCAACCTCCTTCCCATACTGATGACGGCCATAAATCTGGTCTCGGGGGCAATCTATACCAGAGGCTTCAGCCTTAAGGAAAAGCTGCAGCTCTACATCACGGCCCTGGTTTTTCTTGTGCTTTTATACACCTCCCCTGCGGGCCTTGTGTTCTACTGGACCCTCAACAACCTGTTTTCTCTTATCAAAAACATAGTAATGAAGCTTCTCAGGCTCCCTGCCGTTACGGAGGATAAGGAAGAAAAAAAGGAAAGCAGGGAGAAAAGACGCCTTCAGAATGCCCTGTTTTTAACGGCGGCCCTTTCCCTCACCTTCCTGTGCGGGATGTGGATCCCGGGGGCTGCGGTTTCCGATTCGCCCCTGGAATTTCTGATCCGCGGCCATTTTGTCGACCCTCTGCTCTTCGTGTTTGAATCCTTTGCAATCGCAGGAGGCATATTTTTACTGTGGTTCGGCCTCTTCTATCTTCTGGCGGATGACAGGAAAAAACATCTGTTCCCCGCGGCGATGACGATAATGCTTTTCTGCGGGCTGGTTCAGATGTTCCTCTTTTCAAGGCGCCTCGGCAATATGTCAAACATCATGGTCTACGATTTCGAGCCCCAAAGCAGCGTGCGGATCTGCCTTTTAAACCTTGCGGTCCTTATCACAGCCGCGGCCGTTACGATATTCTTACTGCACAGGTTCCCCGTTTTCGTACAAAGAGCCATGGGCATCCTCCTTGTGGGAATGATCGCCATATCCGCCTTTAACCTTGTAAAGGCTGAAAAAACCATAAACGCAAACGACTATGTAAAGGATGACGCGGCATATACAGAGGCCTACCCCTCCTACACCCTCAGCAAAAACGGCAGAAACGTCATAGTCATCATGCTTGACCGGGCCCTGGGAGGATACGTTCCTTATATAATGGAAGAATTTCCGGAAATAAAAAAGGCCTTTGACGGCTTTACCTACTATCCAAACACCTATTCCTACGGGGCCTGTACCCTTACCGGGGGTCCGGCCCTCTACGGCGGCTATGATTTTAACCCCTTTGTCCTTGAAGAGGATATGGAGCATCTGCAGGAAAAGCTCGATGCCTCCATAAGGTTTTTGCCCTATAACTTTTCAAAGGCAGGCTTTGACTGCAATGTTTTCGATCCGCCCGATTATGCAGACCTTTCCGGAACCGGCCTGCAGGGCTTTTTTGAGGGTATCGAAAATACTCACGCCTACGATACCGGCGGCGTTTTCAAGTCGCCCGAACAGGCCCTTGAGGACTATGAATACCTTCACAAATGGTCGGAACACAATTATATCAGGCACAGCATATATCTTCTGGTACCGAACGTCCTAAGGAGCATACTCTACGATAACGGCAATTACCTGAGCCAGGACAGGGTAAGGCAGGATCAGACCCTCTCGGATGAGGTAAGGTCGATGGAGCTTGTCTCCGGCATGGCCGAGATATCCGAGGGAAATGAGGATAATCTGTTTGTGTATACAAATCTGGCCGCCCACAGCTATGCCGAGCTTCAGCTGCCGGGCTTTACCTTTGAGGACGACGTGGACAACTCTGGCCTCATCGATGAGTGGAATTCGTCGTTAACGGCCGACGGGGCGATGCCCATTGACGATATGACCGATAAGGACAGGTTCAAAAGCTACTGCGCCAACGTTGCCGCTCTCAGAGAGGTAGGGAAATGGATGGACAGGCTCAGAGAACAGGGGGTCTATGATAATACCCGTATCATACTCACAGCCGACCACGGATTTTATGTCTTTGCCTTCCCCCAGATGATCTATGAAGGAGGCACCAGCTTTGAGCAGTTTAACCCTCTGTTCATGGTAAAGGATTTCGGCGCGGACACCTTTGAAACCTCGGAGAGGCTTATGTCCAATGCCGATACCTGCGCTATCGCGATGGAGGGCATCATAGAAAAGCCCGTTAATCCTTTAAACGGTCAGAGCGCCCGGATTACGCCGCCGGAAACAGACGGGGTCATACAGGTTTCCGATGACAGGGAGTACGGGGAGCTTAAGAAGCGTCTTTATGAATTCCATGATGATGTAAGAGATCCCGAAAACTGGACCGTGGAATTCAGCGATTAAACCGGTATAAGACCGCGGTCCGATATAAGATGATATTGGGGAGCAAAAGCCTTTCGCAGCATTTTCTCCCGGTATCATAAGATTTTCAAAAAAGAGGTAATGCTTATGAACGTAAAAAGAAACATTCTGCTGAATCCGGGTCCCTCCACCACGACTGATACGGTAAAGATGGCCCAGGTGGTGCCCGATATCTGCCCCAGGGAAAAGGAATTTGCGCAGATCATGGCGCCCATGAGGAAGGATCTGGTAAAGATCGTACACGGGGATGAAGAGGAATACACCGCCGTCCTTTTCTGCGGTTCCGGAACCATCTGTATCGATGTGGCCCTTAATTCCCTTCTCGAGGAGGGCAAAAAGGCGCTGATAATAAATAACGGTTCCTACTCACAGAGAGCCTGCGATGTTATAAAATATTACGGCCTGCCTCTCGTTGAGGTAAAACAGCCGCTCTATGATAAGCCTGATCTTAAGGTTATAGAGGATGCCCTGAAGGAAAACCCGGACACAGGCTATGTATATGTCACATATCATGAAACCGGCACCGGCCTGTTAAACCCCGTAAAAGAGATCGGCGCTCTGGCCCACAGATACGGAGCCTTCCTTATTACGGATACCACAAGCGCCTACGCCATGATACCCATTAATGTATATGAAGAAAACATCGATTTCTGCATGGCATCCGCCCAGAAGGGCATAATGGGGATGACAGGGCTTTCTTACATCATAGGAAGGCGCGATATCATAGAACGCTCTAAGGATTTTCCAAAGCGCTCGTATTACTGCAACCTCTACATGCAGTACGAATTTTTTGAAAAAACCGGGGAGATGCATTTCACTCCTCCCGTTCAGACGATCTATGCCGCAAGGCAGGCGCTTATAGAGTATTTTGAGGAGGGGGAGGAGGCCAAATGGGCCCGTCATAAACGGGTTATGAAGGCTATCAGGAAAGGAATAGACGAGCTCGGCCTGAAGGAAGCCCTGTCCCGTGACGTACAGGCAGGTCTGGTGGCCGCCATAGATTATCCCGACGATCCAAACTGGGATTTTGAAAAAGTCCACGACTACTGCTACGAAAGAGGCTTTACCATCTATCCCGGAAAGATAGACGGCAGAGGCGGCTTCAGGCTCTGTGCCCTGGGGGCCATCGATGAAAAGGATATCACGGATTTCTGGGTGGTCTTTAAGGAGGCTCTTCAAAATACCGGTGTCAGCATACCGGTGAAGTGAGGTTTTTCATGGCGGCAACAGTATATACCTGTTTTACGACGGATGTCATCCACGAGGGACATCTGAATATAATAAACGAAGCGAAAAAGCTGGGAAGCGTCACCGTGGGGGCGCTTTCCGACCCTGCCCTTATCCGCTACAACCGTTTCCCCACCATATCCCTTGAGGAAAGGATCGCGCTCTACCGCTCCCTTGAGGGGGTCGATGAGGTTGTTGTCCAGGATGATATGACCTACGACGGGATAATTGAGAGGCTGCGGCCCGATATAGTGGTCCACGGGGACAACTGGAAGGAAGGCCCGGAAAAGGCCCTCAGGGAAAACTGTCTGAATGCCCTTAAAAGATACGGCGGAAGGCTGGTGGAGCCGGCATATACCTGTAATGAGCGGGTGGCAAAGGCCGACCGGCAGCTCAGGGAAAAGCTGGCCATGCCCGAATACAGGAGAAAGCGCTTAAGGCAGCTCCTTGATATCTGCCCGATCGTAAAGATCATGGAGGCCCACAGCGGCCTTACCGGGCTGATCACCGAAAAGACCGTGGTGGAAAGAGACGGAAAGCTCGACCAGTTTGACGGCATGTGGGTATCCTCCCTCTGTGACAGCACGGACAGGGGCAAGCCCGATATAGAGCTTGTGGACATGACCTCAAGGCTTCGGACCATCAACGATATCCTTGAGGTCACGACAAAGCCCGTCATCCTCGACGGGGATACGGGTGGGCTTTGCGAGCATTTTGTATACAATGTGCGCACCCTTGAAAGAATGGGGGTTTCCGCGGTCATCATAGAGGACAAGACGGGGCTTAAGAAGAATTCCCTCTTCGGCACCGAGGTGGCCCAGACTCAGGATCTTATTGAGAATTTTGCCGCCAAGATCGAGGCGGGAAAAAGGGCCCAGCTTACCGATGATTTCATGATCATCGCAAGGATAGAATCCCTGATCCTGGAGCGGGGAATGGAGGATGCCCTTAAAAGAGCCTCTGCCTACCGAAGCGCCGGCGCCGACGGTATCATGATCCACAGCCGCAAAAAGGACCCCGCGGAGATATTCGAGTTCTGTGACCGCTTCAGGGATAAGGACAGCGATACGCCTCTGGTGGTGGTTCCCACCTCCTTTAACAGCGTAACGGAGGAAGAGCTTTCCGCACATGGCGTAAATATCGTGATCTATGCAAACCAGCTGATGCGCGCGGCCTTTCCGGCCATGCAGGAAACAGCGGTGGAGATACTTAAAAATCATCGGGCCCTGGAGGCGGATTCCCATCTCATGCCCTTCAGGGATATTATTACTTTGATTGACGAATTATGATTAATAAGTTGCTTAAGCAAATCGGCGCGGATAAGGAAACAGCGGTATTGATGGCGGCGGGGCTGGGGCAGAGGATGCGGCC
>DNAD01000367.1:0-607 GCA_003484785.1 Lachnospiraceae bacterium | reverse complement strand
ACCGTCATAAACGGCCTTCAAAAAAGGGGGATCGATGAGATCTATGTCGTAACCGGGTATCTGGGGGAGCAGTTTTCCTACCTTGAAAACAAATATCCCGGCCTTAAGCTTGTAAGGAACGAAGAATACGAAACGGTAAACAATATTTCCTCCGTAAGGGCGGTGACTGATATCATAAGGGGAAGGAATGTATTTATCTGCGAGGCGGATCTTTACATCCCCGATCCGTCGCTGTTTGATACTCTCCTTACCGGATCCTGCTACTTTGGGAAGTATGTAGCCGGCCATTCCGATGACTGGGTATTTGACAGGGATGATAGCGGTTATATCACCCGCGTCGGAAAGGGCGGAAACGACTGCTATAATATGTGCGGCATATCCTATTTTACAATGGAGGATTCCGTAATTCTGGCCGATGCCGTGGATGAACGATACTGCCGTCCCGGGTATGAAGGGCTCTTCTGGGACGATGTCGTAAATGAAAATCTGGATAAGCTGCGCCTTAGAGTGCATCCCGTAGAAGCATGTCAGATAACCGAGATCGACTCAGTCGCCGAGCTGGCTGAGGTGGATGAGGGGTACAAGGGTTACTATTCACAGCCTTTTG
>DNAD01000019.1:204-4037 GCA_003484785.1 Lachnospiraceae bacterium | reverse complement strand
TGGGCAAGGATGGTGGTGGGCACAAGATAGGCCACCTGCTTGCCGTCCTGAACAGCCTTAAAGGCCGCGCGGATGGCGATCTCTGTCTTTCCGTAGCCCACGTCCCCGCAGATCAGCCTGTCCATTATCTTCGTGCTTTCCATATCGGACTTGGTATCCGTGATGGCGGAGAGCTGGTCATCGGTCTCCTCAAATTCAAAGCTTTCCTCAAATTCCTTCTGCCATACGGTATCGGGCCCGAACATATAGCCGCTCTTTTCCATCCGCCTTGCGTAGAGCTCCACAAGGTCGGAGGCGATGGCATCAACCTCGCTCTTTACCCTCTGCCTCGTCTTCGACCATTCCTGCGTCCCAAGCTTGTTAAGCTTAATATCCCCGGCCTTCTTTCCGGCATATTTCTGGACAGAATCCAGGGCAGTGGCAGGGATGAAGAGCATGCCCTCGTCCCTGTAGCGTATCCTCATGTAATCCTTGGTGACATTCTGAACGGTCACCTTTTCTATTCCCTCGTATATGCCGAGGCCGTGGCTTTCGTGGATCACGTAATCCCCCACCGAAAGCTCGTCAAAGCTTGATATGGACTGTCCGTCCTTAAGCTTCTTATGTCTTTTCTTCTTTCTCTCGGGAAAGATGTCGCTCTCCGAGATCACGATAAACCCGATCAGGGGATATTCAAAGCCCTGCCTGAGCCTCCCCGGGCAGAGCATAACCTCTCCTTTTTTTATCTCCCTGTCCTTATCCTCCGTGTAAAAGGCGTTTATCCCCTCGGCCAGAAGATCCTCGGCAAGCCTTTTGGCCCTGGTTCTGGAGGGCGACATAAGAAGCACCCTGTACCCGTTCTTCTTAAGCCTCTTAAGGTCGGAAAGAAGGGCTTCAAAGCTGTTGTTGTATGAATTGACCGACTTTGCTACGATCGTGTATCTGGAAACAGTCTTTAAGGCGCTCTTTGAAAGCGGAAAGGCTGAAAGCGCAACCACCGGAAAATCGTATATCCCCGCGATCACCCTGTTTACCGGAATGAGAAGCTCCATCTGCCGCGGCAGGATCAGCCCTTTTTCCAGGCGGTTCTTCATGCTGTCCTCAAACTCGGCCTGAGCTGTCTCTCCCCTTTCCCGGAGCCTTGCGGGCTCGTCAAGGACAATAAGGGTTTCCTTCTTATTAAAATAATCCAGAAGGCTTTCTGTCCTGTCATAGAAATAATTGATGTAGCTTTCTATATTGCATCCCTCGGTGCCGATATTTCTTATGTGCTCGGTTATCTCCAGAACGCTGTTCTTTACGGAGTGAGCCTCCTTTGTAGAAAACTTATCCCGAAGTTTTTTTTCAAAAGCAGCCCCTTCCTTTTCTATCCGTAAAAGCCCCTCCTCGATCTCCTCTCTGTCAAGGATCACCTCGGAGGCAGGGTATATAAGAACCTCATTAAGCTTTTCCAGGGAGCGCTGTGTGAGCACATCGAAGCTTCGAACCGAATCCACCTCATCCCCCCAGAGCTCTATCCTTATGGGATTGACCTCAGTCAGGGGGAAAATATCTACTATCCCTCCGTGAATGGAAAACTGCCCCTTGTCCTCTATCTGGTAATTCCTTCCGTAACCCAGGGTCACAAGCTCTGTCTCAAGCTCCTTTAAGTCGATCGTGTCCCCGACGGATATTAGCATGATATGCGAGCTTAAGGCCTCAAAGGGCACAAGCTCCTCCATAAGGGCATCAAAGGTGGTAACAGCCAGGGTTCCCTCCCCGTTAAACAAAGGAGCGATACAGGTAAGCCTCTCCGCCGGCAGCATATTTCCATGGATATCCGCCTGGTAAAAGATCAGATCTCTTGCGGGATAGAAGGCCGCCCTGTCGGTATAAAGCGACAGCTCCTCACATATCTCCTTCCCCCTCTGCTCGCTGTAGGTGACAATGAGCACGTTCTTGTGATCCGCGCCAAAGCCGTTTATCAGGTGCAGCTTTTCGCTGTCCACGCAGCCGTTGACCTCTACCGCCCCTTTATTCTTTTTTATGTCCCTGCATATCTCAGCGTACTCTACGACCTCATTAAGAGGCCCCATTATCGAGCGAAAGCTTCCTCTTTCGGTCTCCAAATCAATAACTCCTGTTATCCTTCGTTCTCCGAAGGCTTTTCCCTGTGCTTTTTGTTATATCGGTTCATGGCGGCATCTGCTCCCTCCTTAAGGATAAGGACCGCCGCGTTTGCGGCATCTATGAGCCCGGCATCCAGCCTTTCCCTTTCCTCCGCCGAAAAATGGGACAAAACATAATCCGCAAGGTCGTATTCCTTAGGCTTTTCCCCCACTCCGATCCTGATCCTTAAATAGTTCTCACTGCCCAGCTGCCTTATGATGTTCTTCATCCCGTTATGGCCGCCTGCGCTGCCCTGCTTCCTGATGCGGATATCGCCGATGCCGAGATAGATATCGTCATATATCACTATGAGATCGGTCTCAGGGTCTGCCTTGTAATAGTTTACCGCCCCCGAAACGCTTTCCCCGCTTAAGTTCATATAGGTCTGTGGCTTTAAGAGGATGACCTTCCTTCCCTCTATCTCGCCCTTTCCCAGATGGGCGTTAAACCTGGCCATGTCTATCGGAATGTCATATCGGTCGGAGAGGATGTCCAGAGTATCAAAGCCCACGTTGTGCCTGGTATGGGCATACTCTCTCCCCGGATTTCCCAGCCCGGCTATTATTGTCCATTTGGCGCTTTTTTTTGTAAAAAAATCAGATAGCATTTTTACTCCCATAAAGTAAAACAGCACCCGGACCTGCCGGATGCTGCTTTGATTGCGGCAATTCAGGCTAAACCCCGAATTGCTGCGCGGCGGACGCTGCTGTCACATCGGAAAAACGTCCGCCGCCGACACCGAAACGTTATTAGCACGCCGCCTGCAGTCCTGCAGGCGGCTGTCCCGAACAGTAACGATCCTTTGTTTGATCAGAACACATACCTTTCGTTCTTTTCAAGAACTATCTTGATGTCTCCTTCGCCCTTGAAGTAGGAATTCGCTCTGATGGTATCCCTGCTCTCGACGATGCAGTTCTCGATATAGGTATTATCTCCGATATAGACATCATTCAAGATGATGGAATTCTTAATGGTACAGTTGTTGCCCACGAATACCTTCTTAAAGATCACCGAATCCTCCACCGTGCCGTTTATGATGGTCCCGCTGGCGATCAGGGAATTTCTGACATTTGAGCCAACGTTGTACTTTGCGGGAGGAAGGTCATCCACCTTTGAATAGATCTCCGGATAGGTCCTGAAGAAGAAATCACGGACATCGGGCTTTAAGAAGTCCATGTTCGTATTGAAATAGTCCCTGACGGAGGCTATGTTGCGCCAGTAGCTGTCGATCTTATAGCCGTAGATCTTCTTTACGTCGGTGTATCTTATAAGGATGTCCCTGACGAAATCGTAGCGCTCTTCCTCAATGCACTTTTCTATGAGCTCGATCAGCTGCCGTCTTCTTATCACATAGATACCGCAGGATACGGTATTTGTCTTTGCCACCATGGGCTTTTCATCGAAGTTCTCTATCCTGCAGTCCTCGTTCATCTTTACAATGCCGAAGCGCTCGGTATCCTCTCCCTCGGGAAATTCCTTGCAGACCACGGTGATATCGGCCTTCTTTTCAATGTGATATTCCAGCACCTTATTAAAATCGAGCTTGTATACCGCGTCACCGCTGGCGATTATCACATAGGGCTCGTGAGAATTCTTAAGGAAGGAGAGATTCTGATAGATCGAATCTGCCGTTCCTCTGTACCAGAAGTTATTCTCGGTGGTAACGGTAGGGGTAAATACGTACAGACCGCCCTGCTTACGTCCGA
>DNAD01000019.1:0-155 GCA_003484785.1 Lachnospiraceae bacterium | reverse complement strand
GCTTACGTCCGAAATCCCACCACTTCGAGGAGGAAAGATGCTCGTTAAGACTGCCGGCGTTATACTGGGTAAGCACTCCAACCTTTGACACATGGGAGTTGGACATGTTGCTCAGCACAAAGTCGATGGACCTGAAGTTACCCGCAACAGGCATT
>DNAD01000188.1 GCA_003484785.1 Lachnospiraceae bacterium | reverse complement strand
GTTCCTTAGTAAAGCTGCTCGAAGGTCTTGTAATGATCCTTTGTATAATATACAAGCCCGTCATTTGAAAAAACTATCCTCTTCGCTCCCCTTCCGGAAGCCCCCAGAGTATCTATATCACATTCAAAGTATTCCCTTCCCTCTTTATCGGGGAGCAAACCTTCATAATTACCGAATCTGCTCCCTCCTATACATTTTCCGGGGGCATAATCCTCAACAGAGCCCCCTTCCCAGCCAAGCTTTTTTGCCTCATTCTTTGTAATGAAATTACCGGGAAGTCTGCCATAGGTATGTATGTACAACGCCACATCTTCCTTCGAGGTATATACTCCGTTCTCGTCCGGCCCGGCCGTGGTCTGAGCTGCTTTTGCCTCTCCGGTTTCCTCTTCCGCCTCAGCTTTTTCTTCTGCTGCACCGGGCTTTTCCTCTTTTATCTCATCCTCTGCGGTTCCGGCTTCGTTTCCGGCTTCTGTTATCTCATCCTCCGCGGTTCCGGCTTCATTTCCGGTCTCTGCTGCTTTGTCAGGCGCAGATTGCGGCTCGATGCTCTCTGTCCCGTCAGCCACTTGCTCTGCAAGAGCCGGGGTCTCCGATGAAACTTCTTCCCCCTCGTTCTCGTAAAGCACAAGACCCTCCGCTTTCCCATCCTCCTTCGGTGCCGCCGCTGGCACACATCCGGATGCGAAAACAAGCATAAAAAGCGTCATCAAAAATATTTTTAATTTTTTCATCTGCCGTTCTCCTTATACGCCGGTCTGCAAACCGGCTCCCGGGCCCGGTAACAAACCTTTACGCGTCCCATCCTTTCTCAGGATCGGGTAACTTCCTTTATGAGCTCCATAATGATCTGTATCGCATTGTTCTGACTGCTTTTTTCCATGGCTGCGATATATTTTGACCTGTCCGAATAGAGCTCTGTGATCTTTTCGTATAAGGATTCCTTTGTCAGGTCATCTTCATCGATCACAATGGAAAAACCCTGTTTTTCGAAGGATCTGGCATTGAGAAGCTGATCGCCCCTGCTGCCCCTTGTGGAAAGCGGTATCAGAAGATTCGGCTTCTTAAGCGCCAGAAGCTCATTTATGGCGTTTGCCCCGGCCCGGGATATCACGATATCGGCAAGGGCGAAAAGATCCTTAAGCTCATCCTTTATATACTCATACTGAACATAGCCTTCCGTATCCCTGAATGATTCGTCGGTCTTACCCTTTCCGCACAGATGGACAATGTTAAAGTCCTTTAACAGCTCGGGAAGTATGGATCTTACGGCATTGTTTACCGCCACTGCTCCGAGGCTCCCGCCGGTTACAAGGATCACCGGCTTTGCGTTCTTAAAGCCGGTAAAACGCCTTGCCGCCTCTTTATCGCCCTTTTTCAGTTCATCCCTGACAGGCGAACCGGTAAGGACAGCCTTTTCCTTCGGAAGCTTTTCCATGGTCTCGGGAAAGCTGCAGCATATCTTTACCGCGGAGGAGAAGCATAGCCTGTTTGAAAGTCCCGGAGTCATATCCGACTCATGTATGATCGCAGGTATCTTATTCTTCTTAGCCGCTGCCACCACCGGTGCCGCAACATATCCGCCCTTTGAAAATACCACATCAGGCTTGAGCTTCTTCATAAGCTTCTTCGCCTCCGAAAAGCCCTTCATAACCCTGAAGGGATCTGAAAAATTTCGTAGGGAAAAATATCTTCGAAGCTTTCCGGAGGATATACCAAAATAGGGTATCCCGTAATCCTCTATAAGCGTTTTTTCTATCCCCTCATAGGAGCCAATATAGCAGATGTCATAGCCTGCATCCTTCAGATAAGGAAGCAGCGCGATGTTAGGGGTCACATGTCCCGCCGTACCGCCTCCCGTTAAAACTATTCGTTTCATTCCTTTTCCTCTGTCGTTTATTGGATCGATCGCTACCGTTTGCGGCCTGTCCGGCTGTGATAAACGATTAATCCCCATTTTTCGCCATACCCGGCATACTCGTTCTATTATAAGACCAAACCTTTGCGATTAGCATGACAAAGAGCCAGATTTAATAGTTTTTTAATAAATAATAGAGAGAAGATTTTATTATTTTAGTGTTATACTATCTAATGATTGTACCTTCGCGGCTTTTAAGCGATCGTGCAGAAGAAGGGGTATGATCCTGTTATGAAGCTTCGGAAAAGGCTAATCTATATGGCATGCTCGGTCGGTCTGGCTCCGGTGATCCTTATGTCAGTGGCGCTGTGCCTGTTTCATTATTCCGGTACGGAATACAGCATAACGGATATCATAGCCCTTACCGCCCTTATAATGACCTTCACAACGGTGATCTTCATCGGAAATTTCAAGAGGTTTTTTCTTAATCCTCTCGACAAGCTGAATGATGCGATGAATAAGGTCGCCGACGGGAATCTCGATTTCTCCATTCGTACCGCTGAGAAGGATGAACTCAGCCAGCTGTGCAATAATTTCGACGACATGCGTTCAAGGCTGAAGGAATCATCGGAGGAAAAGATCAGGTACGATAATGAGAGCAGGGAGCTGATCAGCAATATCTCTCATGATCTGAAAACCCCCATTACCTCTATCAAGGGCTATGTAGAGGGCATTATGGACGGGGTTGCCGATACTCCCGATAAGATGGAGCGTTATATCAAGACCATCTATAATAAGGCAAACGAGATGGACAGCCTTATCAACGAGCTCACCCTCTATTCAAGGATCGATACCAACAGGATCCCCTATAATTTCCACCGCATCAATGTAAACGACTTTTTCAGCGACTGTGTGGAGGAGATCGGTCTTGATCTTGAATCAAAGAACATCGCTCTGACCTATGTTTCCGAGGTGAGCGAGGATACGAGGATCATCGCCGATCCCGAACAGTTAAGGCGGGTCATCAGTAATATTATAGGAAATTCGGTCAAATACATGGGCAAGCCCTCCGGCAATATCTCCATAACCATCTCGGACCACAACGACTCGGTTCAGGTTGATATAGAGGATAACGGGAAGGGCATAGCCGCAAAGGATCTGCCCTATATCTTCGACAGGTTCTACAGAACCGATACCTCCAGAAATTCCGCCCAGGGCGGCAGCGGCATAGGTCTCTCGGTAGTAAAAAAGATAATCGAGGATCACGGCGGCTATATATGGGCAAGCGGAAACGAAGGAGTGGGCACTACCATACATTTTGTACTGAGAAAATATGAGGAGGCAGTTTCTGATGAGTAAGATACTTATTATAGAAGACGAACAGGCTATTGCAGAGCTTGAGAAGGACTATCTGGAGCTGTCAGACTTTGAGGTAGAGATAGAATACGACGGTGACGCGGGGCTAAAGAAAGCCCTGGAGGGTGATTATGATATGTTCATCCTCGACCTTATGCTGCCCGGAACCGACGGCTTTGAGATCTGCAGACAGATAAGGGAAAATAAGAATACGCCTGTTATTATGGTCTCGGCAAAAAAAGATGATATCGACAAGATAAGGGGTCTTGGCCTCGGAGCCGATGACTATATGACAAAGCCCTTCAGCCCCAGCGAGCTGGTAGCCAGAGTCAAGGCTCATCTCGCGCGATATGAACGCCTGATAGCCAGCAACCCCAATACCAACGAGCTTATCGAGATACGCGGTCTTAAGATAGATAAAACCGCAAGGCGGGTATACGTGGACGGGGAAGAGAAGATCCTCACAACCAAGGAGTTTGATCTTCTGACCTTCCTTGCCTGCAATCCAAACCACGTATTTACCAAAGAAGAGCTATTCCGCGAGATCTGGGATATGAACTCCATAGGCGACATAGCCACGGTCACTGTCCATATCAAGAAGATCCGCGAAAAAATCGAGTTTGATACCTCAAATCCGCAGTACATCGAGACTATCTGGGGTGTTGGGTACAGATTTAAGATATAATAAAGATTCCGACAGGCCTTTGTCGGGCAGCTCATATGATGATGCTGAGGTCAAAAGTGCTTTTGACCTCAGCTTTGTTTAATCAGACTTTGATCAGCTTATATACGCTGTTCTGCTCTTCGTCCGTGGGTTTACCGGGCTTCCATCCAATTCCCAGGCCGTCATTCTCATATCTCGGAATAAGATGTATATGGAAATGGAAAACCGTCTGTCCGGCGCTCACTCCGTTGTTCTGTACTATGTTAAAGCCGTCACAGCCAAGCTTTTCGGTGAGATGAGCGGTCATTTTTTTAGCAAGCTTAAATGCCTTTCCCAGAACCTCATCCTCTATTTCATAGATATTGGAAAAATGCTCCTTCGGCAGGATCAGGCAGTGTCCCTTTGCCGCGGGGGCCGCATCCATTATCACACAAAAATCCTCATCCTCGTATACCACTCTTGTGGGTATCTCTCCGTTAGCAAGCTTGCAGAAAATACAATCATCCTTTTTCATTTGATCCTTCCTCCTCTGTTCTTCAGTTAAAATTGAATATCTGATCCAGCTCTCTCAGCATCTTGATATCGCCCTTTGCCTGGATCGCGCCGGTCATAAAGGCCCTCTGCACGGTGATCCTTCCCGACACTATCTGATCCATCATATTGCAGTCCAGCTTACAGCGCAGATCCGGGTTCTCGTAGTCCCCGTACCAGCACTTGATAAGCCCCTCGCTGACCTGTACTATCAGCGGCTTTTCCTTTTCCTTTATCTCAAATCTGTATACACCCGAAAGATTTGAATTCTTATTATAGTGTGTCTCGAAATCGGATATATATTGAACACTTTCGTCCACCTTACTCTTCTCAAGCTTTCCCTTAAAGAGACTGGTCAGCTCGGCTATATCCTCCTTCTGTTGTTGTACATAGCTGTCATCCGCAACATACTTGGATAACTGCTCGGTTTCCTGCGGTGTTAACGGCATGTTGGGTATGGCCCCGGTGAGCTTTTTCATAGCCTGATTGCTGGATGGCATGGTCACCGCTTTCTGTGAAACGGTTCTGTATACATTTTCGGCATATTTTTCTATTATCGCATTATAGCTGGGGTTGGATTCAAAGGTACGTATATTGCTCACATAAGCGGACAACCCCTGACCCGCGGTAAGCCCTCCTATAATCTCCCATGCCGACTGCATTCCGCACACTGCTTCCTTTTCACCGTAGGTAGTGGACATCACCACCGGGCACATATAAGTGGCGGCTATCTTTTCCCTGTTTCCGTAGAGCCAGCAGGCATCCAGAAACTGCTGCATATATCCGCCGATCCCGTACCATTCAAGGGTTGTGGCAAGGATCACTCCGTCACAGTCATTAATGGTAGCCGGAAGAGTAGTGATGGTATTTCTCAGTTCATAGAGCTTGAAGACCTCGGTCTTGACATTCAGCTCCGAAAACACCTCCTGAAGCTTGCCTATCACATACAGCGTCGGATCATCAAGGATCCCCCGTCCCCCATAGTAAATATTGATTTTCATCCTGTACCCCCCTCGTTTTCAGATGTAGTTAAGCGGGTTTACCTGTACCCCGTCCACCAGTATCTCGAAATGAAGATGCGGTCCGGTGCTTACGCCCGTATTGCCGCTGAGAGCTATCCTTTCTCCCTGTCTCACGTTCTGTCCCGTGTATACCAGAACCTTCTTTAAATGGCCGTACCTGGTCATCATACCGTTGGGATGCTGAATATATACGCAGTAGCCGTAGCCGGCTCCCCAGCCTGCCCTTACTACCGTTCCTCCCGAGGAAGCCATTACCGAGGTTCCGATGGGGATTGCAAAATCCACCCCTCTGTGGAAGGTGGACGCACCCTTTTTCGGCGCAACTCGCCGTCCGAAGCCCGAAGACAGCCTGCCGCCCGAGATCGGCTTTATAAACGTAGGAGGAGCCTTGGTTCCCCTTTCGACCACCTTCGCGACCGCCTGTATGACATCCTCCTCATATACTATATCGACATTCTGCTTCTCGTTATTTTTATAGGTGATATCGGCAACAACCTTGCGGAAGCCCTCTACAGGCTCTCTGACCACCGCGCTCTCGTTGGTATACCACTCATCGTTATCCACATATTCAACCGGAGCGTTGTAATTTTCCTCATAATATACCTTATCGGTCCGTATTACGGAAAGCTCCGGCTCCGCTGCCACGACCCGCAGGATATCACCGGCCATCAGAACCGTATCCTCACCTGATAGGATATCCGGATTCATTTCTATCAGCTCACGGGTGGTCAGGGAATTCTTTTCGGCAATTGTCGAAACCGTATCTCCCAAAACCACCTCATAGTTCTTATCTCTCTCGGATGTTTTCGTAACTGCTTCTATGGCCTCTTCAAGGCTTACGATATCATCGGGATCCGCATAAGCCTGTACTATCTCCACCGTCTCCCCGAAATCAAGGCTCTGGATGCCGAAATCAAAGCTCTCTATATCCTGATTCTCGGCTGTATCAAAGATCTTATCGAGTTTTCCGTAGCTTCCCGCCATCGGCAGACCGAAGCTCTCCCCGCTCTCTTCCTCCTCCCGGTTCCTTGAAACACTGGTGGTAAGAACATTGAGCTCTCTGGTATGATCGCTTATGATATCGATCTTAAAGGCCTTTTCCTCGTCATAGGGTGCTTTAACGGTCTGCAGAAGCTCCATTACCTCTTCCGGAGTCCTGAGGTTTAAGGTAAGAGCATTTATCTTTACCTCATATACCGGTTCCTTGGTCTTCTGGATATTATCACTCAGGATCTCGTATATATTGTTTATTATGGTTTCTTCACTGTCTATGGATCCGAAGATGGTTTTTGTCCCGCTTAAGACCATGTCGTAATTGATAAGCACCAGCTCCTCGCTGGATCTTGCGATGCGCTTCCTCGCCTCCAGTATCATTTTATCAACGGCGGAGGCGTCATTTGTCTCACCGACGCTTACGCCGTTTATAAAGATGGTGATCAGATTATTTGCGTCCTTATCACTCTTTATCGCGGGAACAAGTACAAAAACGAGCAATGCCGTAAACAGCATTGCTCCGATTCGTCGAAATTTTACAGTTTCCCTGTATTTTGTGAGATACATCCTAGATTACTCTGAAGATATAGAGCGCCAGAAGAACAACATTCAGCACCGTAAGAGCAAGCTGTATGATCGAAAAAACCTTTACTACCCCGATGCCGCTTCCTTTTTCCTCCGATTTCTTGTCATATTCCTCAAGGGCGCCGGCCACGTTGCGGTAGCACTTTACATTCTCCTTATGAACGTGATCGGTCAGATCGGAGAAATACTTCTCTAGCTCCTCCTTGTCGAAGCCCCCGCCTTCTTCACCGATATCTATGGAAGAAATAGCCTCCGCATTCTTTGCTGCCTGTTCCCTGATAAGATTTAAAAGCTCCTTGTTCGCTGCGATAGCTGCTACGATCTCTTCCTTGTTGGCCTTGCCCGAATCCATGATGGCTCTGCCCGAATCCATGATGGACGCAAGAGGGGCACTGAAATCAACCGTCTGAGGAGCCTGTTCGACAGTCCTTCCCGCCTTGTCCTTCAGCTCGCCTAAAATATCCAGGCTGCGATCCAGCATCTTGGAGTTATTATCGACAGCGTGAAGGATCTCTTTGCTGTCATCCTTGGCCTCGTCAAAATAGTCTCGTATTATCTCGAGCTGTCTTCCGTTTATGCCGCCCTGGGACTGGGCATTTCCTACGCTGTCCATTCCCCCCATGTTCTGGGCGGGAAGCCTTCTGCCTGAATAATCATCACGGGACTGGTAATCGTTACGTCCGCCGTAATCGTAATCTCTCTCGTTTCCTCTGTCCATGGGCCCCCTGTCCATAGCGCCCCGGTCTCTGTCTATATTCCTGCTTCCCGAAGCCGTACTCCTTCCCGAGCTCCGATCATATCTGCTTCCAAAACGATCCCTGAATCCGTCCATAATTCCCTCCAGCATTATTCTTAAAGATTTACCCAGATCCGCATATATGTATAACCGACTGTCCTCTGTCACCGATCCGGTCCGCAACCCCTTACACGCAAAACCCCATCGGCTTCCTTCACAGTCAATAAATAACCTGATATATTTTACCACCTTTATTTACATAATTCAAGACGAATACAATACAAAGTGACTTTCCGGTTACTATCACAGCCCAAAAGG
>DNAD01000012.1:2446-3403 GCA_003484785.1 Lachnospiraceae bacterium | reverse complement strand
TAACTGAGCGGCACCCGGTATATCTTCGTTATCCCTGGCCGCCGATGTACGCATCGGTCCGCTCTCTTATCCTGAGAATGAGCGATCATCCTCCGATCTGACAGCGCAGGTTTGTTTCACGCATAACGGAAGCCTTAAAGCTTTCCATTTTTTCATCGGGGATCCTGGGAAGATCACCCATGGGATAAGGGCGGTTTAAGCCTTCATATTTTCCCCTGCCGTAGTCATGATAGGGAAGCAGATGTATCTGCTCCACTCCGGGAAGGGCATCCGCGAAACGGGCGATGGCAAGGATCTCCTCCATGGTGTCGTTGAAGGTCGGGATCACCGGAACCCTTATCACGAGCTCACACATGCCGCTCTGCGCAACCTTTTTCGCATTCTCAAGCATGAGGGAATTCTCCCGTCCCGTAAAGGCCTTATGCTTTTCGGCATTCATGTTCTTAATATCCATCAGATAGGTATCAAGGTCGGGAAGCACCTTTTCAAAAGCGCTCCAGTCGGCGCAGCCCATGCTCTCCATGGCGGTGGTAACACCAAGGGCCTTTGCGGCCTTTAAGAGCCCTGCCGCAAACTCCGGCTGCAGAAGGCTCTCTCCTCCGGAGAGCGTCAGCCCTCCCTCCGAACGGTCGTAATAGGGCATATCCCTTCTTACCGTCTCCATCACTTCACCTACGGTGACATCTCTGCCCATTACCTTCGGCTTTCCGTTTACAGTCATGGTCTCGATCTCAAACCTCTGGGATTCGGGATTGCAGCACCAGCGGCACCGAAGGACACATCCCTTTAGAAAGACTATCGTCCTGATCCCTGTCCCGTCGTGTATGGAGTATCTCTGTATGTCAAAAATTCTTCCTTTGATATTTAAGTAATCATCCATAGATAAATATCCCTGTTAATATTATGTAAACCGATTCCGTATCTCCCGCTGTCATAAGGAACTGTTCATAAATTATA
>DNAD01000012.1:0-2371 GCA_003484785.1 Lachnospiraceae bacterium | reverse complement strand
TATCGTTTGCCGCACCGATTTTTGGCCGCTTTAGCGGCATATTTCCATACAAAAATCGTGCGAATCTGCCTGATGCTTTATTGTGAACGTCATATCTTTATTGTAGTTCACTATAGTTTACAATTATGACAGACAGCGAAAACTGTATCTACCTGTTTACGGCCTGCTCCGTCCTTCTTATGATATCATCCTGAAGTGACTTTGAAAGGGTGGTAAACAGAGCCGAATAGCCCGCAACCCTTACCACGAGCCCGCTGTATTTCTCGGGATGCTTCTGGGCATCCAGCAAGGTTTCCCTGTCCACCACATTAAACTGCATGTGCATGCCCTTCTGGTCAAAGTAGCCCCGAAGCAGGGCAACAAAACTCTGCAGACCCTTCACTCCGCTCATGGCGCTTGGATGGATCTTCATATTGAAAAGAGTTCCGTTGCTGGCGATGCCGTGATCCAGCCTGGCCACCGAATTACAAGCCGCGGTGGGACCGTTTACGTCCTTGCCCGATGAAGGCGAAACCCCGTCCGCCACGGGAGTATGCGCAAGCCTTCCGTCGGGGGTTGCCCCGGTCTGATGACCCAGGGGAACATTGGCCGAAACGGGATAGAGCCCGGCCTGATACATCCCGCCTCTGGGATTTCTGTACTTCTCAAGAGGCCTTGTATAGGTGTAGGCGCCCTCTCTTGCAAGGGAATCCACCTCATCGATATCGTTTCCGTACTTCGGAAGCTCGTCTATCATATCCTTTATCTCCTGATAGCGCGCCCTTTCCTTCTCCGGAAGTTCAAAGTTAAGCACTGCTTCTATGGTTGCGGAAATGATATCAGGGGTAACCTCTCTTCCTGCTTCCTTAAGCTCTGTCGCCACACGAAGAGCCACATCCCTTGCAGTGACCTCATCAAGACCCTGTCCGAAGTTCATCTCAAGAGCCCTTCCCAGCTCCTTAAGTGTTATCTTCTTTTCATCATATACAAGTTTTTTGACTGTATACAGAGAGTCCGCGATATTTGCGACTCCAAAGCCCTGGGGACCGGTGAAGTTATAAACGGCACCGCCCTCCTGAACGCTCTTTCCTCTTTTGATGCAGTCATCCACCAGACATGACTCGAAGGGAAGGGGACATCTTTCTCTGTGAGCAAGATCTATGGCGTTATCCGCATCCACCATGAGGGATATATTATATTCCATCTGCTTTTTATAGGCCTCGAAGAACTCCTCAAAGCTTGTAAAGCTTTCCGGGGCACCGGTCTGTATACTGGCAAGCTCACCGTTATCGTATCCGTTTGAGAATACCATCTCAAGAGGCCTGCACATGTTAAAGAACGCCGCATCATGCCAGCCGTCTGTCTTTCCTGCCTTCTGAGGCTCCACACAGCCGATGATGTTATAATCCCTGGCATCATCAAGAGTGATACCCCTGTTGATAAGAGCAGGGATGATCACCTCGTCATTGTAATAAGCCGGCAGTCCGATACCAGTCCTGGTAAGGTCGGCAGCGTGCAGCAGAAGCTCCTGGGGGGAACCGTTCCACACCCTTATTGACAGCGAAGGCTGGGGCAGGAAGACATGCTTTGAGGCTGTGATACACATGAAGGAAAGCTCGTTGGTCGCATCTCTCCCATCCTTTGTCTGTCCGCCGACGATAAGGTTCTGGAAAAGGGAGTAGCCCGCAAAACCCGCAGCGCTGGCCTCATCCCTGCATTTGTTAAGGTCATTGAGCTTTACCCAGATACAGTCAAGAAGCTCCTGGGCATAGTCCATGGTGATCCTTCCGTTTTCCATATCCTTTTTAAACAGAGGATACATATACTGGTCGAACCTTCCCGGAGAAATGGAGTGTCCGCTGGATTCAAGCTGCAGAAGCTGCTGGACAAACCAGAAGGCCTGGCAGGCTTCCTGAAAGCTCTGTGCGGGATATTCCGGAACTCTTTCGCAGATCCCCGCAATAAGCTCAAGCTCGGCCTTTCGCTTGCTGTCCGTCTCCTTTGCGGCTTCTTCTTTCGCAAGAGCGGAATATCTTTTCGCATAGCCGATTACCGCGTTGCAGGAAATGATGACCGCCTTTAAAAATGCCGTTTTCGTATTATAGTCCGGGGCACCGAGGCTGCATTTCGAAAGCTCCTCAGCGGCTTCCTTAATGACCCCTGAAAGCCCCTTGTTTATCACCTTATCATATTGTACGGTAACATGACCCACACCGTTATAGAAATAGTTGTTTGGAGTAAAGAAATTGTGCTTCATCGCACGTAAAGTCTCGGGAGCCATGTAGCTTGTGGCAAGCTCACTTGTAGTCCTTCCCTTCCAGTAGCCGTCCACCGCCTTAAGCCTTCTCTTTGTCTCATCGGAGATATAGAAAGGGTCGGCCTCCCTGTGCTC
>DNAD01000254.1 GCA_003484785.1 Lachnospiraceae bacterium | reverse complement strand
AACACGTTAATAGTCCTGTGTACCGCACAGGCATCGGAATATAAGGGATCGGAAGGGGCAGGGGAGCAAATGATATATCAGACATTAAACGGAAGATGGTTGATCAATGAAAAGGGTTCGGAGAGCTATGTCGAAGGCAATGTTCCGGGCTCTGTTTTGTCTGCGCTGCTTATTCAGCACAGGATGCAGGATCCTTATTTCGGGACAAACGAGTACGCCGCGAGAGAGATCTTTCGAAACGACTTCTATTTTACCCGCAGATTCGATGTGGAGCCCGAGCTCATGAGCCAGGAAAACATCTATCTGTGCTGCAAGGGGATCGATACCCTTTCAAAGATATACATAAACGACATGCCCATCGGGCGCACCGACAATATGCACAGAACCTGGTATTTCAACGTCAGGGACTATCTGCGTCTTCAGGGAAATACCATCACGATAGAGATCGAATCACCCATAAATTATATTGAGAGCGTCACTCCCGGCTTTAACAGGGAGATCCACTATACTCCCGTCGGATGCATGAAGGGTAATCAGTATCTCAGGAAGGCCCACTGCATGTTCGGCTGGGACTGGGGCGCCCAGCTGCCTGACTGCGGCATCTGGCGCAGCATCGATCTCATAGGCTACAGCCTCATAAGGCTTGACGAGGTAGAGATAATACAGCATCACGAGAAAAAGAGAGTGGTGCTTGAGATAAACGTGGATGCCGAGCTTATTCGTCCCGATACCTATATAATCCAGGCAGAGCTCGTGACTCCCGACGGAGTGCCCTCAGCGGTCACCAGTACTCTGGAGGACGGACATGCCACCCTTGAGATGGCAGTGGAAAGCCCGAGGATATGGTGGCCCAACGGCTACGGGGATCAGCCCCTTTATACCATCACCGTTTATGCCCTGGATATGAACGGAAACCAGTGGGATTCAAAGACCTACAGGATCGGCCTTAGGGAGATCACGGTATCAAGAGAGGCGGACAGCTACGGAAACGAATTCTGTTTCAAGGTAAACGGCATAAAGATCTTTGCCATGGGGGCGAACTATATTCCCGAGGATACCATCTATTCCTTCATCACAAGGGAGAAGATATCCTATCTGCTGCGCTCCGCAAAGAAGAGCAACTTCAATACCATAAGGGTCTGGGGAGGCGGTTACTACCCAAGCGATACCTTCTATGACCTCTGCGACGAGCTGGGGCTTATAGTATGGCAGGATTTCATGTTTGCCTGCAATGTTTACGAGCTTACTACCGATTTTAAGAACAGCGTCATCGGAGAGGCCATCGACAATGTCAAGAGGCTCAGGCATCACGCCTGTCTCGGGCTGTTCTGCGGAAATAACGAGATCGAGTCGGCCTGGGATCACTGGGAGGGCTTCAGCGACCATTCCGCCGAGCTTAAGGCAGACTATCTCGAGCTGTTCGAAAAAATCCTTCCGGATATTGTGGCCAAATATGCCCGCTCCACCTTCTACTGGCCATCCTCCCCTTCCTCGGGAGGCGGCTTTGAGGATCCGGACAGTGAAAAGTCAGGTGACTGCCATTACTGGGGAGTATGGCACAGACAGGAGCCCTTTACGGCCTATGCCGAGCATCATATGCGTTTCTGCTCGGAATTCGGCTTCCAGTCCTTCCCCTGTCTTAAGACGATAAAGACCTTTACCAGGGAGGAGGATCGCAATATCTTCTCGGAGGTCATGGAGAGCCACCAGAAAAACGGAGACGCAAACGGAAGGATAATCTACTATCTGTCCCAGAATTTCCTCTTCCCCAAGGATTTTGACAGCCTTCTGTATCTCTCCCAGATACTTCAGGCCATCGCCATAAAATACGGGGTCGAAAGCTTCAGGCGCCGCAGGGGAGAGTGCATGGGGGCCCTGTACTGGCAGCTTAACGACAACTGGCCCGTGGCTTCCTGGTCAAGCATCGATTATTTCGGCAGATATAAGGCTCTTCAGTATATGGCAAGAAACTTCTTTGCCCCGATCGCCGGACAGATCGTCAGGGAGGGAAGCGTGATCTCCGTTTATATTCACAACGAGACCAGGGACATAGAGCTAAGAAGGGTCAAGATCAGCCTTCAGACCTTCGATTTCAGGCTGCTGCATGAGATGGAATACGAGATAGAGCTGAAGCCCCTGAGCGTTGAGATGGTCTGTTCCATGGATTATGCTCCGTTTATCCAGGGGATCGAAGACCGGATCTTTGTTGAGGCCGTCTTCATAGATGAGGACGATCAGGTGGTGTCCTCGGAGATAGAGGTCTTTGTTCCATATAAGAGGCTTAATCTCGAGACCTCTTCGATCTCCTATTCGGTGATCGAGCTGGTGGACGAATACGTGATAAGAATGATGTCCGGCGGCTTTGCGGCCTTTGTGGAGCTGGATCTGAAGAATGCGGACGCGATCTTTTCGGAAAACTATTTCCACTTAACCTCGAAGCGGGAAAAGGCCATAACCCTTAAGAAGAGCGATATCCGCTATCTGACCGCCGGCGCCATCCATATCCAGAACGGAGTGGAGCTTGAGCAGCAGCTGGTGATAAGGACGCTGAAGGATACGTATTAGGCAGAAAGTTTTTTTCTTTATTTTTTTCTTGCATAGAGTAATAAGCTGTGTTACAATATGAAAGCTGTTCATCCGGGCAGTATAAAAATCAGAATTACGGGGGTCAGAACCCCTTTAAATAGGGAACGAAACCCATTCCAACAGAGGAGGTGAAAGCTGTGAAGGAAGGAATACATCCGAAATATTATCAGGCAAATGTGAGTTGTAACTGCGGTAATACCTTTGTCGTAGGTTCCACGAAGCCCGAGATACACGTCGAGATCTGCTCCAAATGCCATTCGTTCTATACAGGCCAGCAGAAATCAGCGAGAGTAGACGGACGTATTGAGAAGTTCAATAGAAAATACGGCGTGGAAAGTAAATAAAAGGATTGACAGAGGGGGTGAGGATATCACCCCTTTTTTGTAATTTAAGGTTACCATTCACGGGTCATGGAGAAAATGAAAAAAGTTAAACGGATAAAAAAAGAAAAGGCCTGCCAGACGCACTACAGCGGGATCGGGGGTCAGGCCGTCATCGAAGGCGTTATGATGAAAAACAGCGACAGATATGCCGTTGCCGTGAGAACGCCGGATAATGACATCAATATCTCCATAGAGCAATACGAATCCTTCGGACAGGGCAGCAGGCTCGCAAAGCTCCCCTTTATCCGCGGCGTTTTTGCTTTTATCGATTCCCTTATCATCGGCATCAGAACCCTGAATTATTCCGCCTCTTTCTATGAGGAGGAGGATATAAAGCAGAAAAAGAGGCAGAAAAAGGGATTTATCGACAGGCTGTTCGGCGACAATGCCGAAAAGGTGGTCTCAGGGCTTACCGTAGGCTTCTCCATCGTGCTGGCGATAGCAATCTTTATGCTGCTGCCTTATTATCTGTCGACCCTTCTCAGAAGATGGATAGTCTCGGAAATGGTCATATCCGCAGCCGAAGGCATTCTCAGGATACTGATCTTTATCGGCTATCTTCTGCTGATCTCGCTCATGGAGGACATAAAAAGAACCTTTATGTATCACGGGGCCGAGCATAAGTGCATAAACTGCATCGAAACCGGCCACGCGCTCAATGTGGATAATGTTCTGGCCTCCTCCAGACAGCATAAACGCTGCGGGACCAGCTTCATGTTCCTGGTTGTCTTTGTGAGTATCATACTCTTCATGTTCATAAGGGTGGAGGAGCCTGTCATGCGGGTGGTGATAAGGCTGCTTCTGATCCCCGTTATCGCCGGCATCTCCTACGAGATAATAAGGCTTGCGGGACGAAGCAACAACATCTTCGTGCGTATGATCTCCGCCCCGGGGATGCTTTTGCAGAAGCTTACCACAAGAGAGCCTGACGCGGATATGGCAGCTGTCGCCATCGCCTCCGTAGAAGCCGTTTTTGACTGGAGAGCATACCTGCTTTCGGAATTCGGCATTGAGATCCCCTACGAGGAAGAAAAGGATTACTATGCCTGACCTGTTCTTTCTCTATAATACTGCCGTAAAAAAACTGACGCAGGCCGGTATAGACGACCGGGAAGCCCGGACGGATGCGGGGCTTTTAATGAAATTTGTTTTCGGCTGTGACAGAGGTTACATATACGGACACGGCGATGAAGAAGTGACCGATGAAGAAAAGCTCTCACGCTTCCGGGAGCTTACGGCTAAGAGAGAAGAGCATTTTCCCCTTCAGCACCTGACCAATGAACAATCCTTTATGGGGCTTGACTTCTACGTGGATGAGAATGTCCTTATCCCGAGGCAGGATACGGAGTTTCTGGTGGAGGAGGCCATGATCGGGATATCGGACGGGATGAAGGTACTGGATCTGTGCAGCGGAAGCGGATGTATCCTCATAAGCCTGATGAAATACAAGAACGGGATAGAAGGCTATGCCTCCGATATTTCCGATGCTGCCCTTCGGGTATTAAGGATGAACGCGGAAAGGCACGGGCTTACAGACAGCGTCACCATCATAAAAAGTGACCTTTTTGATTCCATCCCCGAGGATGAAAGCTTTGACGCGATCCTGTCCAATCCTCCGTATATAAGGACCTCCGTGATAGAAGAGCTTGCCCCGGAGGTCAGGGATCACGACCCGTACATAGCCCTTGACGGTCATGAAGACGGTCTGTATTTTTACAGAAGGATAGCCGGCGAGTCCTTTAAACGCCTTAAGCTTTCCGGCCTTCTTTATCTTGAGATCGGTTACGATCAGGCAAAGGCTGTGACAGAGCTGCTTAAGGAGGCGGGCTTTTGTGATGTGTGCGTGACAAAGGACTATTCGGGTCACGACAGAGTGGTCAGCGCGAGACGCGGAATAATCCGGTA
>DNAD01000162.1 GCA_003484785.1 Lachnospiraceae bacterium | reverse complement strand
TCTTAAAGGATGTGCTGGATAAACATTCTTCCTTGGAGAAAAGAGAACGTTTATATATAGACAGGCTTGTAAGCGGGACCATAGAAAGGAAGCTTGAACTCGACCATATCATTAAATGTTTTAGCAGTGTCGGACCAAAAAAGATAAAGCCCGTTATCCTCATGCTGTTAAGGCAGAGCATATATGAGATACTTTATATGGACGGGGTGCCCGAGCGGGCCTCGGTAAACGAAGCGGTAAAGCTTTGCTCCCTCATGGGCTATGAAGGCCTGAAGGGCTATGTCAACGGGGTGTTAAGGGCAGTCTGCAGGAATAAGGATGCGATCAAATGGCCGGACCCGGAAAAAGAGCCGCTTGATCATCTGTCGGTAAAGTATTCAGTTCCCCTGCATATCGTAAAACGTCTTACAGACCAGCAGGGCCTTAAAACCACCGAAAGGATACTTAAGGCACAGCTTGACAGCCGTCCCGTTTTCATAAGGACCAATGAGAGCAGGGTCTCAAAGGATGAGCTGAAGGAGCTTCTTATGAAGGAGGGGATCGAAACAGAGGATGCCCCTTACGTTTCCTCCGCTCTTTTGGTAAAACAGCCTGAGCTTCTTATCGAAAGCAGGGCCTTTATGGAGGGGCTGTTCGGCATCTCCGATATCGGCGCCATGCTCGCGGTGATCCTTGCGGGAATAGAGGAGGGAGACAGGGTATTGGATGTCTGTGCCGCTCCCGGAGGCAAGACCTGCCACGTTCTGGATATCCTCAGGGGAAGCGGAGAGGTCGTGGCAAGGGATATTTCAGAGGATAAGGTCAGGCTCATAAATGAGAACATAAAACGACAGGGCTTTGGGGGCAATATAACGACAGAGGTATATGACGCCCTTACCTTCTCCGAAAAGGATGAAAACGGCTTTGACGTGGTGATCGCGGATCTTCCCTGCAGCGGTCTCGGAGTTATGGGAAGGAAGAAGGATATTAAATACAGGCTTATGGAGGAGGATTTCGAAGCTCTGGCCTTACTGCAGAGACGGATACTGAAAACGGTATCGGCATATGTAAAGCCCGGAGGAACCCTTCTGTACAGTACCTGTACCATAGACAGGGCAGAGAATCAGGATAATTATGATTATATAAAAAACGAGCTGTCCTTAAGCCCTGAGTCGATAAAGGAGCTTCTGCCGGGGGAGCTTTCGGAGGAAAGCACGGAGGAAGGAAGCATTGCCCTGCTTCCGGGGATCCATCTCTCCGACGGCTTTTTCATAGCGAGATTTAGGAAAACAGGTGATATTAAATGCATGTGAGCGATCCTGAGACAGGGCCCGGTCCGGATATAAGATCCCTTTATTATGATGAGGTATCCGGGCTTATGGAAAAAAAAGGATATAAGCGCTTCAGGACCGATCAGCTCTTTGGGTGGCTTCATAAGAGACTTGCGCAGAGCTTTGATGAAATGGGAAACCTTCCGGGAAGGCTTAAGGAGGAGCTGTCTTCCGATCCCGGGCTTTTGAAGGTGGAAAAGGAGCTGGTGAGGGTTTCTGAATATGACGGCACCAGGAAATATCTTTTCAGGCTCTTTGACGGGAATCTCATAGAGAGCGTATTCATGAGGTATGAGCACGGAAACAGCGTATGTATCTCAACCCAGGCCGGCTGCGGCATGGGCTGCAGCTTCTGTGCTTCCGCGATCGGAGGAAAAAACAGGGACCTTGCCGCGGGAGAGATGCTGGGGCAGGTATACGGCATCATCAGGGATACCGGGGAGAGGGTATCAAACGTTGTGATGATGGGAACCGGAGAGCCTCTTGACAACTATGATAATTCTATCCGTTTCATACGGCTCATAAACGATGAAAGAGGGCTTAATATAAGCCAGAGGAATATCACTCTTTCCACCTGCGGGCTTCTTAACGGGATACGAAGGCTTGAGAGGGAGGATCTTAATATAACGCTTGCAATATCCCTGCATGCCGCAACGGATGAAAAGAGAAGGAAACTGATGCCCGTATCCCGGGGCTACAGGATATCCGAGCTCATCGATACATGCAGGGAGTACTACCAAAGGACCGGCAGGAGGCTGACCTTTGAATACAGCCTGATAGAGGGCTTCAATGATACTGACGAGGATGCGGCGGCTCTTTCAGGCCTTCTTAAGGGAATGAATGCCCATATTAATCTGATCCCGGTCAATCCCGTCAGGGAGAGAGGCTACAGGCAGCCCGGGAACGAAAGGGTGAGGGCGTTTCAAAATAAGCTTGAAAATAATCATTTTAATGTTACTATTAGAAGGGAACTGGGGCGGGATATAGACGGGGCCTGCGGCCAGCTCAGACGCGATTACAAAAGAAAAGGTAGCTGTGAAGGTACTGAGCAGTTACAGGATAAGGAGTAGTATCAGTCGTGCTTAAGATAGTTGCGAGAACCGATATAGGCAGAAGGCGGAATATGAACCAGGACAGCTTTTACTACAGTGAGCTCCCTCTGGGGAACCTGCCCAATATCTTTGTTGTGGCCGATGGAATGGGAGGCCACAGCGCGGGAGATTATGCGTCTCAATGTACCGTAAGGGTCATAGAGAACGAGACCATGCTGTCCGAGGATACCGAACCCGTAAGAGTCATGAAGCATGCCATAGAGGCTGCCAATGACGAGGTATACCGCAAGGCGGTTTCGGATGAGGCCTACAGCGGAATGGGTACGACTGTGGTTATGGGAACTGTGGTTGACGATATCCTCTATGTTGCCAACGTGGGGGATTCGAGACTGTATCTGATAAATGAGGAGATCATGCAGATCACCAGGGATCATTCCCTTGTGGAGGAGATGGTCAAAAGCGGTGAGATAACAAAGGAGGAGGCACGAAACCACCCCGACAAGAATATCATCACCAGGGCGATAGGGGTCGTCGACAGCGTGGATATAGATTTTTTTGAGGTGGATCTCAGAAAAGGGGATAAGATACTTCTGTGCTCCGACGGGCTTACCAATATGGTGGGCGAGGAGGATATCCTAAAGATAGTTGAAGGGAACGGGGATATCGAGGAAGAAGTGAACAGCCTCATAAAGCTGGCAAATCACAACGGGGGAAAGGATAATATAACGGTTTTGATCGTAAGTCCGTTTTTTGATGAGGTGGAGACATGTTAGTTCCGGGGACAATACTGGGCGAGCGGTATGAGGTGATCGAGCTCATCGGTACCGGCGGAATGGCTAATGTTTATAAGGCTGTTGACAGAAAGCTCAACAGAGAGATAGCCATTAAGGTATTAAAGGACGAGTATTCGTCAAATAAGAATTTTGTATCGAAGTTTAAGGCTGAGGCTCAGGCTGCGGCAGGCCTTATGCATCCCAATATAGTAAACGTCTACGATGTCGGGGACGAAAACGGGCTGTATTATTTTGTGATGGAGCTCGTTGACGGTATTACCCTGAAGAATTACATAGAGAAAAAGATAAGGCTTTCCGTAAAGGAGGCCGTGAGCATAGCGATACAGGTATCCATGGGTATTGAGGCCGCGCACAACAAGGGCATCATACACCGGGATATCAAGCCTCAGAATATCATCATCTCAAGGGACGGAAAGGTTAAGGTGGCGGATTTCGGCATAGCCCGGGCGGCCACCAGCGATACGATCACGACTCACGCCATGGGCTCGGTTCACTATACCTCTCCGGAGCAGGCCAGGGGCGGATATTCCGACGCCAAGAGCGATATATATTCCATAGGTATCAGTCTGTTTGAGATGGTGACCGGAAGGGTCCCCTTTGACGGAGAGACCACGGTTTCCATAGCGATCAAGCATATCCAGGAGGAAATGCCCTCACCGAGGATATATGTACAGGACATACCGGTCTCGGTGGAGCAGATAATCTTTAAATGTACCCAGAAGAATCCGGACAGGAGATATCTGAATATCTCCGAGCTCATAGCGGATCTGAAGAGGTCTCTTATAAATCCCGATGAGAATTTCGTCGTGATCTCCGATGCGGCCAGCAATGCCGGTACAAGAACCATAACGGAGAGAGACAGGCAGGAGATCAGGCGGACGGTAGCCGCAGATCAGGTGCCACAGGAAAGCTACAGGGATCAGATGTATCAAAACCGGGCCTACAGAGAGCCTGCGCCTGTGCCGGCGCCTGTCAACCCGGCGATGCAGCAGCTTCCTCCGGAGCATCTTAAGAACCGGAGGATCCCGCCCGGACCGGGACCTCAGTCTCCCAGACAGTATACGGGGCAGCCGCCGGTCGAAAGAGAGATGCCCGGAAACGTTCCCGGGCGCCAGATGATGGGGGAACAGCAATATTATGTAAACCGTCCCGTGCAGGAAATGCCCCCGGGGCAGCCTGTGCAGGAAATGCCTCCGAGACAGCCGGTACAGCCGTTTCCCGAACAGCAGTACCAGAGCAAATATGTCAGCCAGCCCCTGCCCGGAATTCCGGCGGGGCAGCAGGCGCAGGTGGTGCTTCCCTCCATGGAGGAGGCCGAGGATGAGAATGATGACGATATGATCGATTTCCTCTTTACACCCACGCTTGTGAACCAGAGGCCGAACGAACAGATGCCGGAGGATGAGGAGGACGAGCAGCCTTCAAGGAAGCGCGGCCAGGGCAGAAAGAAGAAAAAGAACAACAGAGAAGCCGAAAAGAGAAGGGCGAGAGCGGAAAAGGAGAAGAGGAGACAGGAGGAAGAGCAGGAGATAGAGAATATAGAGCCCGCTCCTGTGAAACGTAACAGAAAGAACAGGGATGATGTATATATGACCGACAACGAAGGAAGCGATGTTGATCCCAAGATGGAGGGGATAATGTCGGTGCTTCTGGTAGTTGCCGCTATTGTTGTGGCTCTGGTGGCAGTCTTTGTAGTGGGAAGGGCCTTCGGGCTGTTCAGTGCCACTCCTTCCGGAAAGCTTGCGGAGGGCATGGTGGAAACGCCGGAGGTTGTGGGCCTCAGCCTGGAAGAAGCGTCAACCGTTCTGAGAGAAGCGGGGCTAACCGCAAAGGCATCCTATAAGGAATCCACACAGTATGACAAGGATATCATATCCGAGCAGACTCCCCCGGCAGGGGAAGCCATAGAGGAGGGAGGAGTCCTTGAGCTTGTTGTATCAAGCGGCAAGGTGGAGGCCTCTGAGGAAGGCCCGGAAGCTGCGGCAGACGTGAAAATGGTCAAGGTCCCCGATGTGAAGGGACTGTTAAAGGCCGAAGCCAGAGTGATGCTTGAGAATGAGGAATTCACTGTCCTTGAGGAAGAAACCGAGGATGAGGAGGCGGCCATCAATTCCGTGGTGAGACAGTCTCCCGAGGGCGGAACCGATGCGCCGCTTGGAAGTGAGATCACGGTCTATATCTGCACGGGCAAGCCCGTAAAGGAGGTTACGGTACCGGATCTTTCCGGCAAGACTGCGGAGGAAGCAAAGGTGATCCTTGATTCCCTCGGCCTTACCTACGCTAATGTGGGGGAAGAGGTTAACGAGACCGTTGCAAAGGGAATGGTGGTATCCCAGAGCGTTGCGGCCGGGTCTACGGTAAATGAAGGGGATAACGTTGATTTTAACGTAAGCAAGGGCCCCACCACCTATTCCTGCAACTTCAGTATCCAGGCTCCTGCGGATTATCTGGCGGGAACAGAGGCTATAATCGTGCTTGTGAACGCGGCCGGGGTAGAGCTTGGGCGGTATACAACCGTATCCTTCCCGTATAATCTGGTTCAGACCGGAATAGCCGGAAGCGATTCAGGAGCCGTGACCGTTACTTACTTCACTCTTGGCGCTGAATACAGCACGACCTCACCGGTGGCTGTGACCTTTACAAAAGAATAGCCATGCAGGGGAGGATCATTAAAGGGATTGCCGGCTTTTATTACGTGTATGCCGAGGACTTAAACATCTACGCCTGCAGGGCGAAGGGGATATTCAGGCTTTTGGGAATGCGGCCTCTGACCGGGGATTATTGCAGCATGGAGGTTACCGACACAAAGGACATGGAGGGGAACATCACCGGGATATTCCCCAGAAAGAGCGAGCTCATAAGGCCCAATGTGGCCAACATAGATCAGGCTCTTATAGTGTTCTCCCTTACCTATCCCGAGCCGAACCTTCTGATGCTGGATAAGCTTTTGTTACAGTATCTGGTAAACGGGCTGACCTCCATCATCTGCTTTAACAAGGAGGATCTTGCCGATGAGGCCCTGGTCGAGCAGGTAAGGAGCACCTACTCAGGGTCGGGCTGTCCGCTCCTTTTTATCTCGGCCCTCAGGGGCGAAGGGATCGATGAGGTAAAACAGCTGTTGAAGGGAAGGACGACCAGCGTGGCGGGACCTTCGGGGGTAGGCAAATCAACGCTGATAAACTGTCTTCAGGACAATATCCGTTCGGAAACGGGCAGCATAAGCAGAAAGTCTGAAAGAGGTAAGCAGACCACCAGGCATTCCGAGATAATACCCATAGACAGGGATACCTTTATCATGGACACTCCGGGCTTTTCATCCTTTGAGCTTTACGGGATCGAGGCAGAGGAGCTGGCAGGGATGTATCCCGAATTTGATATAGATGACGGGTGCTATTTTACTCCCTGCTCCCATACCCATGAGCCGGGCTGCGCGGTCAAGGAGCTGGTGGATAAGGGCGTCATAAACAGGATGAGATATGATAATTACGCAGCGATCCATGAGGAGCTCAGATCAAGAAGGAGATTCAGATGATCATTCTTTCACCATCAATACTGGCTGCGGATTTTGCGGAGCTGGGAAGCAATATTAAGAAGGCTGAGGAGGCCGGCGCTGACTATATCCACTTCGACGTGATGGACGGGATGTTTGTTCCGAATATTTCTTTCGGGCTACCGGTGCTTCGCAGTGTGAGAAAGGTGACGGATCTTAAGCTTGACGTACACCTGATGATACAGGAGCCGGTAAGGTTTTTAAAGAATTTCAGGGAGGCGGGGGCGGACATCATCACCGTTCATGAGGAGGCCTGCAGCGATCTGTTAAGCACTGTCAGGCAGATCAATGATCTGGGAATGTCGGCGGGAGTTTCGATAAAGCCGGATACGGATATATCTGTTTTAAGGCCGCTTTTCGGGAAGGTTAAAATGTTCCTTATAATGACGGTCGAGCCGGGCTTCGGAGGTCAGAAGCTGATCCCGGGATGTCTTGAAAAGGTGAAGAGGCTCAGAAGGGAGCTGGACGGTCAGGGGCTTCGGACGGATATAGAGGTTGACGGAGGAGTGACGAAGGAGAATGTCAGGCTCGTGCTTGGTGCGGGCGCAAACGTGATCGTTATGGGATCGTCGGTATTCAAGGGCGATATCGAAGATAATGTCAGATTTTTCAAGGGGATGTTCAGGGAGTATGAAAAATTATATTAAGATAGCAAGGCCGGATCACTGGGTTAAAAACGCGTTTATCATTCCCGGGGTGGCCATTGCGATGCTGTTGTCGGACACCAGGCCGGATGAGGGGTTCTTTTTCAGGTTTATCATGGGCTTTATGGCCACCTGCTTTATAGCCTCCGCAAATTACGTGATCAACGAATGGCTGGATGCGGAGTTTGACAGGTTCCATCCTACCAAGAAGAACCGCCCGGTGGTTTCGGAAAACATGAAGTTTTCCTATGTGATGCTTGAGTATGTGATACTGATCATCCTTGGGATCGCCGCTTCGCTGTGCGTCAACAGATATTTTCTGTATATGGAGCTGTGGCTTCTGGTAATGGGGATCCTTTACAACGTAAAGCCGATAAGGACCAAGGATCTGCCCTATGTGGACGTGCTGTCGGAGTCCATAAACAACATGATAAGGCTGCTTCTCGGATGGTTCATCGTTACAACTGATCTGATACCGCCTTCAAGCGTGCTCATAGGCTACTGGCTCGGAGGAGCCTTCCTTATGGCGACCAAGCGCTTCGCCGAATACAGGATGATAGGGGATCCTTCCCGTGCCGGGCTCTACAGAAAGTCCTTTAAATATTATACGGAGCAGTCTCTGCTTATCTCCGCCTTCTTTTATGCGATGTGTTCTACCTTCTGTATAGGGATTTTCATGCTCAAATACAGGATAGAATATCTGATCGCGGTTCCCTTCATAATCGGATTGTTCTGCTTTTATCTCTATATCGCGTATAAGCCTGATTCCGCGGCCCAGAAGCCCGAGAAGCTCTACAGGGAAAAGTCGCTTATTATTTATCTTACCTTCCTTGTGATACTTCTGGTGGTGCTTACGTTTGTGGATATCAAGGCTCTGTCCATATGGTCGGATCCGTGGATGTTTGAGACCGGGACAGGTTCCCGCTGACCGGGGTTATCTGATATGTCTGAATGCAGGGGATCTGTTTTTTCATATAAGGCTGTTGTCTGGGATCTGGACGGTACCCTCTATTACCAGAACAAAATGAGGGTCACCATGCTGTGGAAGCTTGTCTCGTTTTATGCCCTCCATCCTTTAAGGATAAAGGAGCTCTTTGCCGTAAGAAAATTCAGAAAAGTCCGTGAACTGTGGGACAGGCCCGCTTCGTCCGAAAGCCTTGAGGAAGAGCAGTATGAATACACCGCAAAGCTGATGGGGCTTTCGCCTGAAACCGTCCGTGAAGCGGTGGAGACCTGGATCTATGATAAGCCTCTTAAGTATATCAGAGCCTGCAGGGACGAGGGAGCGGCTCGGCTGTTTAGTCTCCTTAAGGAAAAGGGGATAGGCTGCTATATCTTTTCGGACTACCCCATTGAGGAAAAGCTTGAAGCTTTGGGCCTTGAGGCGGACGGATGCTACGCCGCCACGGATAAGAGGCTGGGAGTACTGAAGCCGGACCCCAGAGGCCTTGAGCTTATAATGGAGGATACGGGGTTTAAACCCGGTGATCTTCTCATGATAGGGGACAGGGACTCAAAGGACGGTGAAGCGGCAAGACGGGCAGGCTGTGATTATCTCATACTGCCCAAGTCCCGCAGGGCGCGGGAGAAAAAATACGATCTGTATGAGCTTCAAAGCGCAGGAGGAAGGGCTTGAGTTCCGGTGTAAACTACCTGCTGCGCCCGCGATGGCTTGTTTCAGATAAATCATAACAGGATGTCAGGGCGTTTCACCCCGGGCATTATCATGTTAATAAGGAGGTTGTCATGAAAAAGTATGTTGCAGAATTGATCGGTACCTTCGCGCTGGTATTTTTAGGGTGCGGAACGGCCATGCTGGTGGGGTGCGATTCCGTAAACGGATCGGGTTATATCCTTACCGCCTTTGCCTTCGGGCTTACGATAGTAGGTATGGCTTACTGCGTGGGTAATATCTCGGGCTGTCATATCAACCCCGCGGTTTCCCTTGCGGTCCTTATGAGGGGCGGTATGACGGCAAAGGATTTCGCAGGCTATGTAGTGGCCCAGTGCGTGGGAGCCTTTGCGGGATCGGGCCTTCTTGCCCTGATCTTCAGCCTCGGCGGAGTAGAGGATCAGACCGGAGGCTTCGGAAGCAACGGTCTTGCGGGGGTTAACGGTTCCTTTGCGGCGGGTATACTGGTTGAGATAATACTGACTTGTTTATTCGTTATGGTTATTCTCGGAGTTACCTCTCCGAAGTTCTCCCACGGAAGCTTCGGGGGACTGATAATCGGCTTTTCGCTTGTGCTTGTCCATATTCTCGGCATCGGCCTTACCGGAACCTCGGTAAATCCCGCCAGATCCCTTGGCCCTGCCATCATCGCCGGGATCACGGGCTTCACGGATCCGCTTTCGTCCCTCATAGTCTTCATCATAGGACCCTTTATCGGAGCTGCCCTTGCGGCCATAATCTACGGATTCCTTGAGAGAGACTGATATGTTACTATTCACAGCCGAATCGCGCACTTGCTGCGCGATTACGGGCCACAACTTATGGCTTGAGATGGGTTTTGCCCATCGCAGCGGTCCCATCCTTG
>DNAD01000194.1 GCA_003484785.1 Lachnospiraceae bacterium | reverse complement strand
ATCCTGTAGAAAAGGTCCTCATTACTCTCCGATTCCCTGGCGATATCTCCCATGGTGTATATGCCGTTCTGATTGAGCTTTCTTTCCGTAGCCGCTCCCACTCTCCAGAAATCTGTCAAGGGCGTATGACCCCAGAGCTTTTCCCGGAAAGAGCGCTCGTCAAGCTCGGCTATCCTTACCCCGTCCTCGTCCGCCGGAATATGCTTTGCCACGATATCCATGGCAACCTTGCACAAAAACAGGTTTGTCCCGATCCCCGCCGTGGCTGTGATCCCCGTGCTTTTCTTTACCTCCCGGATCATCCTTACGGCCAGCTCATGAGCAGTCATTTCATAGGTCTTTAAATACGCAGTAACATCAATGAACACTTCATCGCAGGAGTATACGTGGATATCCTCGGCAGCTACATATTTCAGGTAGATCTTATAGATATCCGTGCTGTAGCGCATGTAAAGCGACATCCTCGGCGGTGCCACGATATAATCAAGCTCCAGGGAAGGATCCTCGGACAGTTTGGATACGAGATGTGATCTTTCGGTAAAGCAGCCGCCAGGCGCCAGCTGCTGCCTTCTTGTATTTATGGCTTTGACGATCTGAATAACCTCAAAAAGCCTCGGTCTTCCCGGGACACCGAAGGCTTTGAGCCCGGGGGAAACGGCAAGGCATATGGTTTTTTCCGTACGCGAAGGATCGGCTACCACAAGGTTGGTATTTAAGGGCTCAAGCCCGCGCTCTATGCATTCCACGCTTGCATAAAAGCTCTTCAGGTCAATGGCGATATATTGCCTTTTATCTGTCTCTTTTATGGTACTAATCCTCCGGTTAGGATAATCGGCCAAAATCCGGCGCGGGAAACGCTTTGATCAGCGTTTCCTTACTTATATTCGGTGTCCCCGGCAAGCACAGCCGGCTCAAACAGGATAGCATCCCGGGAGGGCAGGGGTCTGCTGAAATAATAGCCCTGAATGGCATCGGCCTCAAACTCCCGAAGCCTCTTAAACTGCCATCCTTCCTCCACTCCTTCGATGATCATTTCCTTATCCATATCGTGAACAAGACGGATCACGTCCCGGATAAAGCTGTCCTTCCCGTCTACAAGATAGGCATCCACCAGTGATTTATCAAGCTTTATAACATCTACCGGAATATAGGTAAGGTACCCAAGGGATGAATATCCGGTTCCGAAATCATCCATCAGAAGCCGGATCCCCAGGTTTTTAAAGCGCTCGAAAAGGGAATTGGCCTGAGCCGTCTTATCCAGGAAAATGCCCTCCGTGATCTCCACCTCCACAAGCTCCGGCGGCACATCATAGCGTTTAAGCATCTCCTCGAGAAAATCCACATAACCGAGGTCACTTAACTGGTTACTTGAGAAATTGACCGAAACAGGATGGAGCTCAAACCCGTCCTTCTTCCAGGAAGCCAGCTGTTTTACCACAAGCTCCGTGGTGATCCTGCCTATCTTCCAGATCCATCCGTTTTTTTCAGCCACCGGTATGAACTTCCCCGGGAACAAACCGGGCTCCTTCATACGTACCAGTGCTTCGTATCCGCAGACCTTAAGAGTGTCGCTTCGTACCTTCGGCTGATAGAGCATATAGAAGCCATCCTTCTCAAACGCCTCTGTCAGCCTGTCACTGATATTCTTCTCTTCCCTCGCTCTTTCCTTAAGCTCCTCATCATACAGAAATCCTCTGTTCCTGCCTCGTCTCTTTGCCTCATACATGGCGGTTTCCGCGTTCAGGATATGCTCCTCGGAGGAGGTTACCCCGTCCGAATGGGAAATGCCGATGCTCACTGTCAGATCGATCTCCTCATCATCTACAGGCATCGGAACCCCAAACAGCTCTGACAGCTCTCTCGTTATGGGATCCCCGGGCAATACCCACACATCCGGGATCATCAGCAGGAATTCATCCCCGCCGTATCTGGCCAGGTACCAGCCCCGTTCCTTGGTAAGAGCCAGCAGACGGTCGGAAACTGATATGAGGATAGCATCGCCTGTCTCGTGTCCGTAGGTGGTATTGATTCCCTTAAAGTCATCTATATCGGCCATCAGAATGGAATACTTTTCCAGAACAAGGGACTTCTCCCTAAGTATATCCACTGCCGTATAACGGTTCCACAGACCTAAAAATTCATCATGGGTGGTCTGGTACCTTAAGCGGTTCTGCTCCTCTTCTATCTCTCTCTTAAGGTAATAGACACAGTTCTCCTTCCGGTTAAAGCCGTTGAAGATCGCCGTTGCCATCTGCCTGCAGTTGTCATAGCCGCAGGAGGTACAGTCGATCCTTCGGGATTCTTCGGTATCCTTCCTCATGGAATAGAATATCCCGTTGAGCTCCCGCTGTGTAGGCTCACGTGTGAGTACAGAAGCAGACCGGTCCGTATAGGTTCTTAAATAGTCCTGAAGCTTCAGTCCCTTAAAGCGTTCATTTAAGGCCTCAAGACGTTTTTCGATACTTGCGTTTCGCGACCAGGCGCCTTCCTCATCATCCGTCTTTACGTTCTCGCGTATGTTTAACAGATTATACAGAGCGTCATCCGTTGCGGATATCAAGGGATCGGTGGCGGTCCCGCAGAGACATCCTTTTTCGCAGTTTAAGGCATCGATGAATAAAAACGGGAGGGATCCCGAGGCTATCTTATCCGCGTTTTGCCGAAGATAGGTATACATCCTCTTTTCGCCCTCGATCTGACGGATAAAGGCAGTATCTCCAAGAAGCCAGCGGACATAATCCCCGAGGCCTCCGGGCATCGGATAGATGCTTCCGAGACCACAGGTAAGCTCCTCCGTGACAGGCTCGCCCTGAATGTTGTGCTCTCTTACATATCTCATCAGGTGGTCAAAGGTTACGTTATATGAAACCATCCCCTTATTGACGGGATCGCAGATCTCGATCTTCTTTGCGATACAGGGACTGATAAAGGCAAATTTTTCACGCATGCCCAGCTCTTTTCTGGCATAGATGGCCGCGCACATAAGCGGGCTCTGTACGGGGAACAGCTTCGGGATAAGCCGGGGCTCCTGCTTTTCGATAAAGCCCACAACCGCGGGACAGGGCTGGGAGATGCCTCCGCGAAAGCCATACTCCTTAATATATTTCACATAGCCCCAGGTAGTGATATCGGCCCCGAAGGAAACGTTGATAAAGCGCTTCACTCCCAGGCTCTTAAGCCCTCCGAGCACTGTCTCATACTCGTCAGGGTAATTTGCGTAAAAAGCAGGCGCTATCAGAACCGAGATCTCCTCCCCTTTCTCAAGTGCATCAAAAAAAGCCTCCGTATCATCCGCAAACTCTCTTGCCCCGTGTTCACAGGCATCAAAACAGGCACCGCAGGCGATACACCGGTTCGGATCCACTTCGATATAAGACCGCCCCTCCTTATCCGGTTCCCTGGCCACGCAGGCACCGATACAGCTGCAGACACTTATGCACTTATGGCAGCCCACACATTTCTCATTTGTATAAATCAGTCGTTCCATAAAACTTCCAGGTGACCTAATCTCTCCTGTATTTATCGCGCTCCATGCGCATTTCATACATTTTTGCATCCGCCATTTCTATGTATTCATCAAGGCCGGTCATCCCCTCTTTTGCGGGGAGCAGTACCCAGCCGTAGCTTGCGCCGACTGAATAAGGATTCGAATGGGATTCATTATATTCACTTATACCGCGCTCTACCTTTTCCGAAAACTGACCGGGTTCAGTGCTGTCTTCTTCGGTAGTATTGCAGAGGATGATCTCCGACCAGTAATACTTTCTGTCCGCATGTCTTATCCTTAACTCCATGGAAACAAAGATATGGTCTTCAAGCTCTTTAACGTAGGCATCATGATCGGTAAACCGGGCAAAAGCTTCCCTGTCCTCGGGATGGATATTCTTCTTAAGGCTTTTGAACAGCGTATGCACCGATCCCGCAGGGATCGTGTGCTCCGGCACGAACCAGTTCGTGCCTGTCCGGTCCCCTTTTTGCGGATCGGTTAATTTCCTCTTTGCGAAGTTATCTCCCCCCTCATCCTTTCTGCCGGCTGAAATGTTTTCCAGCTCCTTATTGTGGTCAAGGATAAAGCATTGACCGGTCGAGTCGCGGACTACGGCTACCATCAGAAACATGCTGCGCATCGAATGTTCTATGGATCTAATTATATATTCTTCCATTTCTTTCCCTCTCGATCCTCTCATATACCCGTTTCATCGAAAGCCCCTGGATTATTGTGGTAAAGAAGACGATCGCATAGGTACAGCCGAGAACGATATGGTAATCCTCATTAGAAAGCATTGGTGCGGTACTCATTGCAAGGGCTATGGAAAGGCCTCCCCTGAGGCCGCCCCAGGTTAAAAGCTTTGAAAAGCTTACTCTGTCATAGCCTCCCGGGATCGGGCCCATGATGAAGGAAGATGCATAGAGGCTTCCGAAGCGTGCAAGGAGATTGCATATGACGGCAATGACCGAAAGCCTGAACACATAGGGCATCTGCAGGATACGGATGAATGAAAAGCCCAGGATCACATATAAAATGGAATTGAGCAGGTTATCCAGAACCTCCCAGAAGCCGTCAAATTCCGGCAGCTCCCATCCGCCCCTCTTTTCCTCCTCCTTCTGCCTGAAGGCGGCAAACAGCACTCCGCATACCACGGATGCGATGGCGCCCGAGCATTCAAAATGCTCGCACAGGAAGTATGCGAGGGAAACCGCAAGAAGGCTTACAAAGATCTGACGTTTTATATCCTGTGTCCTTGCAAAGATCACAAAACACAGGCTCGTAACAACCGCTCCGATAAGGACCGCCCCGAATATCTCCCGAAACATCACCTGAAAGAAGCCTTCACCGCCCTGAGCCTTAACAATACCCGAAAAGCAGACAAAGAGCGCCACTCCGACCCCATCGTTTAAAAGCGACTCTCCCTCTATAAGAAAGCTTATATCCTCCGGCAGCCCGAACTTGTTTAAGATGCTCGTTGCCGCAATGGGATCGGTAGGAGCCACGATACTGCCGAACATCAGGCACATGGGTACAGTAAAAGGAAGCTTTAAAAGAAGCGCCGCCAGATAGAACAGCATTCCGTAAAAAACAGCGCCAAGAAGGGTACAGATCACGGCCAGTACTCCCACCGGCCTTGCCAGGCGCTTGAAATCGCTCAGCTTCATATGGCACGAGCCTGCAAAGAGCATGAAGCAGAGCACTCCCTTCATAAGGAAATCCTCAAGGTCGAACACCTGGACGCTGTAGAGAACCTCGCTCACGCTCTGACTGTTTATAACAGCATCGATCACGGTCAGTATCGTTCCGATAAGGATCGAAAAAAGCATGAGGGCGATCTCATAGGTCAGCTTTGTCTTTTTCTCGTTAAAGAATCCGATAAGGACGATAAGGCTCAGCAGCAAAATGGCATAAGCCAGAAAATTCGTCATATAACGCTCCTTTCAAACAGGGGCAGCTCCTATATTATAAGAGCAGTGTTTAACCGTTTCCGGCTCAAAAACCATCAATTTTGTTCAGTACCTCATGTTATATTGTATTTCAAAGCCTTCGAATTGGCAAGACGTTAAATATCACAGCCTTTTGGGCTGTGATAGTAACGCTTTTCCTCCAATCTTAACCCCCGTAAAAGGTATACTCCGAGATATCGTCAACATCCGAGGTGGACATCACATCAACGATGTCCCCGTCATCAATCTCCAGCTCATAGATCATATATCCCTCCTGTACAAAGTCATCCTCAAGAGACCAGTGCAGGACCGCATATCCTCTGGTACAGGCATTATCCCCGGAGATCTCGAAATGCAGCCCGTCCCTTTCCTTTGTGGAATCCAGGTTTGTACCTCTGCTGTTAAAATCATCGAATTCCCAGTTATAATTGCCGGGGTTTGCGATGTCCAGATACAGCCGGCCTCTTTCGACATCATATTCAACCTCTCCCTCCCCGGAGGCCGATTCGGAATACTCTGCCCCGTTGTCATTACGGTTTAGGATAAACATCATGACACCGGCATATGTGAAGAATATGATTAAGAACGGGATCGCGATCTTTACGAAGTTGCTTTGAAACTCCCGGTTGCTCTCCTCTCTGGCCTCCTTCATCTCCTTTCGCATTTC
>DNAD01000118.1:7989-10274 GCA_003484785.1 Lachnospiraceae bacterium | reverse complement strand
GTAGGTCCCTTGTTAGCATAGCACTCTGCCACATAAAGGTTCTGCGGATTCATACCGTTGTTATTCTCGGCATTGGCGATCGCCGATTCCAAAAGCTTCTTGATCAAGCTTGAAGCGTATCTGGGATTATAGGAAAGAATGCCCAACGCGGTAGTCACGTCCTTTCCTCTGATAGCATCCAGTACAAAGCAAGCCTTTGATACGGACACCCTGGCAAAGGAAAGCTTTGCCGACGGTCTGGTATCCTTATTTCCATTTCTCTCTCTCTTTATCTGGGATCTATGTCCTTTAGCCATCGATCTAAACCTCCTTAGCCTTACTTTACTTTACTCTTCTTCTCGTCCTTACCGTGACCTCTGTAGGTACGGGTTACAACAAACTCACCTAATTTATGTCCTACCATATCCTCGGTGATATATACCGGAACATGCTTCCTGCCGTCGTGTACAGCGATCGTATGGCCTACGAATGACGGAAATATCGTAGAACGGCGGGACCATGTCTTTATTGCCTGCTTGTCGTTAGCAGCATTCATGGCATCCACTTTTTTAAGTAAACTCTCATCAGCAAACGGACCTTTTTTTAATGATCTTGCCATTGTTTAACCTCCTGATCTCTCTAATCACTTAATAACACTGCCGTCGCGTCGTCTTACGATCAGCTTATTGGACTTCTTGTTCTTCTTTCTGGTCTTAAGGCCAAGTGCAGGCTTGCCCCAGGGAGTAGAAGGTCCGGGACGGCCTATAGGAGATCTTCCTTCTCCACCGCCGTGCGGATGGTCGTTGGGGTTCATAACCGAACCTCTTACCGTAGGCCTAATGCCCATGTGGCGCTTACGTCCTGCTTTACCTATGTTTATCAGGTTATGGTCTCCGTTTCCGATGACTCCGATGGAAGCTCTTGCATTTATGGGAACCATTCTCATTTCTCCCGAGGGGAGACGAAGGGTCGCGTACTTTCCTTCCTTAGCCATAAGCTGCGCCGAATTTCCCGCGCTTCTTACCAGCTGTCCGCCCTTTCCGGGATAAAGCTCTATGTTATGGATCAGGGTACCGACGGGGACCTGTGAAAGGGGAAGGCAGTTGCCTATCCTTACCTCGGCCTCAGGTCCGTTCATTACCTTCATACCGTCCTTTAATCCCTCGGGGGCGAGTATGTATGCCTTCTCGCCGTCCTCATAGCAGATAAGAGCTATGTTTGCCGTTCTGTTGGGATCATACTCGATACCGATAACGGTTGCCGGAACGCCGTCCTTCTTCCTCTTGAAATCAACGATCCTGTATTTCCTTCTGTTTCCGCCGCCCCTGTGTCTGACGGTTATCTTACCCTGGTTGTTACGTCCGGAATGCTTCTTTTTGGAAGCAAGTAATGACTTTTCAGGCTCGAATTTCGTTATCTCGGAAAAATCAGAGCCGGTCATCTGCCTTCTTGAAGGCGTATATGGGTTGTACTTTTTAATTCCCATGATCTTTTTCTCCTTTTCTTATTATCAGGCGAGTATGCGCCGATTTACTTTAGTAAATCGTGCGCTTAGGATCATATACACCCGCCTATATCTGACTTCTTCTTACAGTCCCGTGAACAGCTCGATCTCTTTGCTGTCCGCAGTGAGCTGAACAATAGCCTTTTTCCTCTTTGCAGTCTTTCCGATGGTGCGGCCTCTTCTTCTGAGCTTGCCGTCAAGGTTCATGGTGTTTACCTTTGCAACCTTGGTTCCTTCGAACATCTTCTCGACTGCTTCCTTTATCATGAACTTGTTTGCATCGGGATGAACGTAAAAGGTGTACTTCTTTTCGCCCATGTCGGCCATGCTCTTCTCTGTGATGACAGGCCTTAAGATTACGTCATAGTATTGAACGTTTGCCATTATGCATACACCTCCTCGATCTTTTGCACGGCAGCCTTTGTCGCGATGACCGTGTTGTACTTAAGAATATCGTATGTATTGATGCTGTCCGCCGTGGCAGTTGCAACCTTCGGAAGGTTCCTTGCGGAGAGCGTTATGTTCTTATCGTTGTCCTCGATAATCACGAGAGCCTTATCAACGTTCAGGTTGTTAAGAACCTGGGCCATCCTCTTTGTCTTGATCTCGTCAAGCTTCAGGCTGTCGAGAACGATGAACTTGTCCTCATTGACCCTTGAGGTAAGCGCGCTCTTTAAGGCTGCTCTCTTTTCCTTCTTATTAAGCTTGAAGGAATAATCTCTCGGTACGGGAGCGAATACCATTCCGCCGCCTGTCCACTGGGGAGCTCTTGTGGAACCCTGTCTTGCATGACCTGTTCCCT
>DNAD01000118.1:6741-7915 GCA_003484785.1 Lachnospiraceae bacterium | reverse complement strand
GCTTTCTTCCGCCGCCGGAAACCTCCGCCCTTGTCTTTGCCTTCTGGGTACCCTGACGCTTGTTTGCAAGATGCTGGACAACCGCCATATGTACCAGATGCTCGTTTATCTTTACGCCGAAGATGTCATCATTGAGCTCCATCTTATCGACTTCTTTACCGTCCATATTATAAACAGCTACGTTTGCCATCTCTTAGTTCCTCCTTTTCCCTGCGCAGACTATTTGGAAGTCTTTACAGTCTCCTTAATCGTCACCAACGCTTTCCTGGGGCCGGGAACAGCTCCTTTTACGAGGAGAAGATTATTCTCGGCATCGGCCCTTACTATCTCAAGGTTCTGGACGGTCACTCTCTCAAAGCCCATATGTCCGGGCATTCCCTTTCCCTTATAAACACGGCTCGGGGATGAGCAGGCGCCGTTTGAGCCCTGATGACGATGGAACTTGGAGCCGTGAGCCATGGGGCCTCTGTGCTGTCCAAGTCTCTTGATGGTACCCTGGAAGCCTTTACCCTTTGAAATAGCCGTTGCATCAACCTTATCGCCTTCCGCGAAGATGTCAGCCTTGATCTCCTGGGCTACCGCGTATTCGTCAGCGTTCTCTAACTTAAACTCTCTCAAATATCTCTTAGAGGAAACCCCGGCCTTTGAGAAGTGTCCCTTCAGAGCCTTTGTGGTGCCATGCCTGTGGGCTATTTCCTTCTTGCCGGACTTATCCTTATTTATGATCCTGTCCTTCTTGTCAACAAAACCTACCTGTACCGCGCTGTACCCGTCATTCTCTACGGTCTTTATCTGGGTTACCACGCAGGGTCCCGCGCTGAGCACGGTTACAGGGATCAGAACGCCGTCATCATTGAAGATCTGCGTCATTCCGACCTTGGTAGCTAAAATCGCTTTCTTCATTACATTACCTCCGTTTTTCTACAGCGGGGCAGTGATCCTGCTGCGGCAAAACATCTTCTTTCCGGATATTTTTAAGTCCGGAAGGCTTCCGGCCCTGCCGCATCCGACCGCTGTCCATTCTAGCTGGGTCTTACTTGTTCTTCATTTTAATATCTACATATACGCCTGCGGGCATCTCGAGCCTGGATAAAGAATCCACGGTCTTCTGTGTAGGCTGTATAATATCGATCAGTCTCTTGTGAGTCCTCTGCTCGAACTGTTCTCTGGAATC
>DNAD01000118.1:1300-6700 GCA_003484785.1 Lachnospiraceae bacterium | reverse complement strand
TCTCTGGAATCCTTGTACTTATGAACAGCTCTTAAAATAGTAACAACTTCCTTTTTCGTGGGAAGGGGTACCGGTCCGCTGACCTCTGAACCGTTCTTCTTAACGGTCTCGATGATCTTCTTCGCCGATGCGTCTACCAGTGTATGGTCATACGCCTTAAGTGTGATTCTCATTATCTGATTTGCCATAAAAAAAGTCGCCTCCTTTGCGCGACACTGCAACAACCCCGGAACTGTCCTCCCCGGGACAAGCCCCGTTTCAGTCAGGATATTTATCCACTGACCCGGGCGTTTCCTGGGTACTCACAAACCGAAGTTTCAGCAGTGACTTTGTCGTCAGTTATCATTAATTGACATTCGCTCCACGGAAAACCCCGGATCCCTCCGGGCAACCTCACGCTTCATCGCTATCAATGTCACAGCAACTGATAGTATACATTAGAGATTCCTTATTTGCAAAGGAATCTTTTTTGAAAATTGTATTTTATTTAGTACAATCAGCCTGCTACATCATCGAATTCACGCAGTATCTCAGGCGAAGGCTCTTCTGTGGCCTTGCTTACACAGATTATGAGCAGGAAGCTGATCACAAAACCGGGAAGCAGGGAGTAGAGTCCCGTGACCGTGCCAAGGGTACTTCCGGCCACAAACGGTATATAATCCCAGAGGATGACCACCAGGGCTCCGCTTACGATACCGGCTACCGCGCCCTTTAAGTTCGTTCTTCTCCAGAAGAGCGACAGCAGCACCAGCGGACCGAAGGCCGCGCCAAACCCTGCCCAGGCATCGGATACCAGCTTCATTACCGAGCTGTCGGGATCCCATGCGATAACATAGGCAAAGACCGCAACCGCAACAACAGTGATCCTGCTGAGCTGAAGAACCTCTTTTTCATCTGCGTTCTTCTTAAAGATACCCTTATAAAGATCCTCCGCTACTGCCGAGGCGGTAACCAGAAGCTGTGAATCGGCGGTGGACATTATCGCCGCAAGGATCGCGCAGAGGAAGATACCTGCTATGAACGGAAGTGCATACTGCTCCGTAAACATCTTTTTTATCATTTCGATAAATACGTTTTCGGTCGAGACATCTCCTTCTGTTCCAAGGATCCGGGGAGCAAGATAGGCCCTTCCCACAACTCCGATGAAGCAGGCAAAGAGAAGTGACAGGAATACCCAGATGATACCCACGGTCTTGGATTTCTTAAGCTCCTCTTCGTTCTTTATGGCCATAAACCTTACAAGGATATGAGGCATTCCGAAATATCCCAGTCCCCAGGCGAGGGATGAGATTATGGATACTGCCTTTATGGGCTGCCCGCCCTCCTGCATGATATTCTTAAAGGAGACCGCATCAACGCCCGTGGCGGCAAGGACGGCATCCATATTTCCGTTCAGGCCGAGATACGCAACGATCGGGATTACAAGGAGGGCGATGAGCATCAGCGTCCCCTGTATAAAGTCGGTGGTACATACCGCCATAAAGCCTCCCATGAAGGTATACAGCAGGATGACCACGGCCCCGAAGGTAAGGGCAATGTGATAATCGATGCCGAACATGGAGTTAAAGAGCTTTCCTCCCGATGCCAGCGCCGAAGCTGTGTATACAAGGAAGAATATAACGATGACCACCGAGGATACGAACAACAGGGTCTTTTTTTCGTCGTGGAACCTGTTTTCAAAGTACTCGGGCAGAGTCAGGGAGTTATTGGCCCTTATGGTATATTTCCTGAGCCTTCCCGAAATAAACAGCCAGTTAAGTACGGTTCCTATGAAAAGGCCTATCGCTATCCAGGCCTGGCCTGTACCCAGAGCGTATATCGATCCGGGAAGCCCCATAAGGAGCCATCCGCTCATGTCCGAAGCCTGTGCGGACAGGGCAGCTACAAAGCCGTTCAGATTTCTTCCGCCGAGGAAATAGTCCTCGGAGGAGTTGTTTCCTTTCATGTAAAGCGCGCCTATTACGATCATTCCAACCAGATAAACGCCGAATGCAATAAGCACAAAAACTAACGTACTGCCACTCATTTTTCCATCTCCTCTTCATTTTCCGCAGATACAAAACCATGCCGAAATAACATCTGTCCATCTGAAAACGTTCACGTTCCCGGATGAAACCTGTATGTCTTTCACATCCCTTTTGGCCGTAAAAGCAATAAATGATATCAGCATAGCCGCTGCGGTGCTTTATTACATTAACGCAACATATATTACTATATCCTATAAGAGATGGTTTTTCAAGGCTTCTTTCAAATCGTTGTGTTACTATCGTGTTACTATTCACAGCCTTTTGGGCTGTGAATAATAACAGAAAAAAACTGATACTGCAAAAAAACAATTCACAAATCTCAGAATATATTGTATAATATCGCTCAGCGGGGTCATAGCTCAGCTGGGAGAGCGCAGCGTTCGCAACGCTGAGGTCGAGGGTTCGAACCCCTTTGGCTCCATAAATAAAAAACCGGGTGCTTGCATCCGGTTTTTTATTTATATCCCGAAGTTTCAATCCCTCGCTCCGAAGCATTCGACGCAACGCTGAGGGCGCTCGCTATATACCTCATATATTCTTCCGCAATATCAATGTCCGCAGTCTGATACAGCATACGGCAGCCGACGGCATCCTCCGCCTCATTAAAGACGGGATGCCCGTTATGATAAATCAGGTCGATCCCGATAAGGTCGGAGGGCAGAGCCTTTATCACCGAGGCCGCAATGCTTCTCTCCTCCTCATTAAGCTCGTGCAGAGAAGCTTTTCCTCCGAGGGAAAAATTAGCACGTATATCCGAAGAACCCCTTCTCATCACAGAAGCGATCATCCTGCCTCCCAGAACGTAGATACGAAGGTCCTTTCCGGGCTCCGAGGCCGGAGCCTCAAAAAGGAGCTTACTGACAGGCTCCCCCGGCGGGTCAAAGCCTTCGGGGTCGGTTTGATAGACAGAAAGCTCTTCAAGATAGTTTTCAAGCTCCCTTTCACTGCGTATAAGCCTCACAAAGCTCCCCCCGTGCCCGTTGGCAGGCTTTGCCACAAGAGGATATCCGAAGGAGCGGGCTTTTTCGTAACACTCGTTATTGTAAGGACCGCAGGTAACATACTCCATAAAAGGAAGCCCTCCTGCTGAGGCCTCCTTAAGATGCATATCAAGATATCTTTTGGTCAGATCCTTATCATTTAAGATTTCGGAAACCTTCGAAGAATTGAATACCCTTACGCCCTTATCCTCAAAGGAGCGGGCAAGCAGGCTGTTCCTTGAGCGGTTTATCACAAAGGATATGCCCTCCGGCCATGCAGCTTCCTTCTGCCTCCCGGGATCTAAGGCTTTCGAAGGATCGCCTGCCTTAAAAATCCGGGATAGCGTCTCCGCCTCATCCGTAAAGCAAAGAGACAGGCTTAAATCAAACGCTTTGCCCTTCTCACAGAGAAGCCCGGCAAAGCGTCTGTTTTTTTCGTAATCATATTTATTATATAGAAGCAGTCCGTTCAATCTCAGTCACCGCTCTTTGCGGATATTATCCAGGGCGCCGGCTGATTCTCGAATACGTTTTTCGAGGTAAGCCTGGAAACCGCGATCTGGATTATGGTCACGTCAGTGATATTGTAGCGTGCAAGGATGTCACGCATGGAAGCGGCAACCTTGAAGTCAAGGGTATAGATCACGAAATCCATGTTTGGGTTTATACCCGTCAGATATTCCAGCTCCTTCTCCAGGGTAGCCGAGGCAACTAACATCGTGGTATCCGGGACAGGCAGATCCTTCATGGTATCCTCCCCCACATGATCCACTATGATGACGTTGGTGAGGCCGAACTGGTTTACGTTCTCCTCCATGGTCTCTCTGTCGCTCTCCCTGTATTCCACCGCGATAACCGTTCCCTCACCGTTTATCATGGCAGCCTCTGCCGCTATCGATTCCCCGGAGATCACACAGAGATTCTTATGCTCGTCGATCTGCATCTTGGAAAGCAGGACGGAACGGATCTCCGAACCCACGTATTTAACCGAGCCCGTGGCAAATTTCTTGTTATCCATCCCGAACTTTATGGTACTTCTGGCATTGGGGTTTAGCACGATCATTCCGGCGGAGGCGTTTATGCCCCTGTCGATCATGGCCGATACCTTATCCCTCTTGATCGGCCCGCTGGGGTCGGAGCCTTCGTTGTAGATTATCTCACAGTCGCCGAGTCCCGTATTCCACATCTTATAAAAGATATCCCTGTTTCCGGCCTCGGTAAATACAAGTACGCAGCGGTGAGCCTCCACCGTGGGGATAAGATTCTTGTTTTTTCTGGTTATATCCAGTATCTTGACATGCTCAAGGTCGATGTCGGTATTATCCGAGAAATACCTGAGCCAGGATAAAATATGAGCATTGGTGAACAGTTTATCTTCCATAGCGTATCCTTTCTTTTGAACAAGTCAAATAGCGTCCCCATCATTGTTTACCGGCACTTCTGAAGAAGCTCCTCCCACTTCTTATCAACATACTCCTGGGCAGCCTCAAGGGTCCACTCGTTCCCGCTCTTAAAGCAATGGGCAAACCTTCCCTGCCTCTTCATAAACTCCTCCACCGGAAGCTTCTTCTTAGGCTCATAGGTAAGACGGTATTCGCCCTCCACCACCTCATAAAGCGGCCAAACGCAGGTATCTATCGCGAGCCTGCATATTTCCGGCAGATCCTCTGCGGGATACTGCCAGCCTCTGGGGCAGGGAGTGAGAACATTTACAAAGGTTGGCCCCTCAGTATAGATCGCGCGATGAGCCTTTTCGTGAAAGTCCTTCATGTTGCCGAACATGGTGGTCTGGGCGGCATAGGGCGAGCCGTGGGCCACCACTATCGCGGTGAGATCCTTCTGGGTCTGCTTTTTGCCCACCGATTCCGTTCCCGCAGGAGTCGTGGTCGCGGAGGCAAACCTGGGGGTAGCCGAGGAACGCTGGGTTCCGGTATTCATGTAAGCATTATTGTCATAGCAGAAATAGGTAAAGTCGTGCCCTCTCTCAAGAGCCCCCGAAAGCGACTGGAAGCCGATATCATAGGTTCCGCCGTCCCCGCCTATGGCAAGGATCTTGAAGTTTTCGCCCTCCTTAAGCTGCCCCTTTCTCTTCATTACCCTGTAGGCCGCCTCAACGCCCGAAGCGGTAGCCGAAGCGTTTTCAAAGGCGGTATGTATATAGGAGTCATCCCAGGCAGTATAGGGATACTGGAAGGAGGACACCTCAAGGCATCCGGTGGCATTGCAGATGACAGCCTTGTCCTCAGGGTTCACTGCCCGCATCATACCCCGGCATACTATGCCCGCTCCGCACCCGGCGCACAGCCTGTGCCCCGCATAGAAGCGCTCCTTTTTATTCATTTCTTCCTTAAGATTATATGCCATTTCTCCAAATCTCTCTTTCTGTGCCGGAT
>DNAD01000118.1:0-1244 GCA_003484785.1 Lachnospiraceae bacterium | reverse complement strand
CCTCTTCTAATATCAATCCCTCTGTCCGAGCCAGGAATACACGGGCCCCGTCTCCCCTGTCTCAAGGATATTGAGAAGCCTGTTGTATACACCCTTTGCGGCCTTAACGGTAAAGTCCCTTCCTCCGAGACCGAACACGATATCTATCATACGCGGCCTTTTCTCAAGATTAATGCAGGCGCCCGCGGTCTCGGCAAACAACGGGCCTCCGCAGGAGGAAAAGCCCTCGCTCTTATCCATCACCGCCACAGCCCCGCAGTTTTTCAAAGCCTCGGCCAGCTCCTTCCCGGGGAAGGGCCTTATAACCCTCATCTTTACAAGACCGGCCTTAACTCCCTCTTTCCTGAGCTCGTCAACGGCCACCTTCGCGGTGCCTGCCGAGGAGCCCATGATCACCATGGCGATCTCTGCATCCTCCATCCTGTATTCCTCAAAGAAGCCATAGCTTCTGCCGAAGGTCTTCTTAAAATCCTCGGCCACGTCAAGGATCACCTGCTTCGCGTTTATCATGGCCTGAGCCTGAGCCACCCTCGCCTCCATATAATAGGCAGAAACTCCGTAAGGGCCTACGGCAAGAGGATTCTCCCGCTTTAACAGATAGTTCTCGGGCCTGTATTCCCCTACAAAGCGCTTAACCGCCTCGTCCTCCTCAAGCTCAATATTCTCGATGGCATGGGAGGTGATGAACCCGTCCTCACAGACCATCAGCGGCAGCCTTACCTCCGGATGCTCCGCGATCCTGTGGGCCATGAGAAAATTGTCATAGGCCTCCTGATTGTTCTCGCCGTAAAGCTGGATAAAACCGGAGTCACGGGCCGCAAGAGAGTCCGAATAGTCGTGGTTTATATTGATCGGCCCCGTCAGCGCGCGGTTTGATACCGCTATCACAACAGGCAGCCTTAAAGAGCCCGCAACATACAGCACCTCATTCATATAGGAAAGCCCTGCCGAAGAGGTGGCCGTCACTGCGCGGCATCCCGCCGCTTCGGCGCCGAGGCAGGCCGAGAGAGAGGAGTGCTCGCTCTCAACGCAGATAAATTCGGTATCCACCTTCCCGTCCGCCACGAACTGGGCGAAATACTGGGGTATCTCGGTTGACGGAGTTATGGGAAACATCGCAAAAACGTCAGGGTTGATCTGGCGCATCGCCGTGGCGATGGCTTCATTTCCCGAAAGTCTTTCTCTTATGCTCATTTTTTCTCTGCCCCCTTCCATTCTATCGCATCGAAGGGACAGGTCTTTAA
>DNAD01000024.1:4214-4552 GCA_003484785.1 Lachnospiraceae bacterium | reverse complement strand
GCAGGAAAGTCCGATGTATATCAGGAAGGCGTAGACTACTTTAACGGTCAGGCCATCTATGCCGACATCGTTGAAATGGGTTCACATGTTCCGGTTATCCAGCAGAGTGATTTCCATTACAACTTAAGAACTCTTATAAATACACTTATCACCAATGTTCAGAACGGCGCCGATCTTGATGAGGAGATCCAGCTTGCTCAGGATCAGATCGAGTTTGAGATAGCGGGTTCTTCGAACTAAGGAACTGTAGCGAATTAAACTAGGCATTTCTGCTAAAGTTCCTAAACCGGGTATCTTGGGAAATGAGACTGTTTTGTTACTGTTCACAGCCGAATCGC
>DNAD01000024.1:0-4059 GCA_003484785.1 Lachnospiraceae bacterium | reverse complement strand
AAAGGCTGTGAATAGTAACACTGTTTTCAGTCCAAAACGCCGGTTCGCTTACGGATCGTGCGCTCAGGTTCAGGCTTTGGTCTGAACAGATCCGGTCTGTTTTAAACCGGATCATTTCCTCAAATAAGAATGCGGGGGATCGGGCTATCCGGTTCCCCGCTTTTGGAAAACAGGAGGGAGGGATAATATTGAAATCAAAGAGGAATTCGATATCGGCGAAGCAAAAGAGAGCCGGTTGGCTGTTTCTTCTTGCGGCGTCGGTGATGATATTCATTTTCAGCTTCTATCCGATGTTCTCTGCTCTGGTCATCTCCTTAAAGACCGGGTCGGCGGCCAAACTGAAATGGGCATCGCCGATAACCTTCAACTACGCTCGTATGTTCCAGGATAAGATATTCTTAAAATCCGTGGGAAATACATTTCTTTACCTGATAATCCAGGTACCGATCATGCTGGTGCTGGCCATACTTCTGGCCCAGCTTCTTAATAACAAGGATCTTAAGTTCAAGGGCTTTTTCAGAACCTGTGTATTTCTGCCCTGCGCGATATCACTGGTGTCCTACGCATTGATATTCCGCTCGCTTTTTGCCACCCAGGGCCTTGTCAACATGATCCTTATGAACCTGCATCTTATTGACGAAAACATAAACTGGCTGGGACAGACGGGAACCGCAAGGTTCGTGATCATCTTTGCCCTTGTCTGGAGGTGGACGGGGTACAATATGGTGTTCTTTCTGGCCGGTCTTCAGAATATAGAATATTCGGTCTACGAGGCGGCAAAGATCGACGGAGCCACCGGGTGGAAAACCTTCTGGTACATAACCGTGCCGTTGCTCAAGCCCGTTATCATCATGACCTTTATAATGTCCATAAACGGAACCCTCCAGCTATTTGACGAATCGGTGAACCTCACAAACGGAGGGCCTGCGAATACCACGATAACCATGTCGCATTACATCTATAACAATGCCTTCGGTACGGGCGTGGCGAATTTCGGTTATTCCTCGGCCATGTCCTTCTTCGTGCTGATCCTTGTCGCCATCCTTGCGGCGATCAATCTGAAAGTAGGTGATACGCGTGACTAAAGAAAACAGATCCGTTGTACAGAGAAGACTGATACCAAGCTATATCTTTCTGAGCCTCTTCTCGCTCTTTTCCGTCTTTCCCCTTTACTGGATGGCTACGGCGGCCACCAACAGCACGGTGGATGTGGCAAGAGGAAAGATCTGGTTCGGCACACAGGCCGCGACCAACTTTAAGAACCTGGTAGCTACCGCGGCCGCTCAGGGAGGCGGCTCCTCGCTGAAAAGCTTTATGGGCAACTCCTTCCTTTACGCTACGGTGCAGACCATTTTGTGTATATTTATCTGCTCCCTTGCGGGCTACGGCTTCGAGCTGTACCACGATGAGTGGAAGGACAGGCTGTTCGCGGTGCTTCTGATGGCAATGATGATACCCGGGGTAGCTACGATGATCCCCCTGTTTACCATGATGAGCAGGCTGCATTTTCTGAATAAGGTCTGGGGCTTTGTGCTGCCCACCGTATCCACGCCCTTCATGATAATGATGTTTCGTCAGAACAGCCGTAATTTTCCGGTGGATATAATGGAAGCGGCCCGTATTGACGGGCTTTCGGAGTTTTCAATCTTCTTTCATATGTATGTGCCGGTCATGAAGGCAACCTATGCGGCAGCCGCGGTCATAACCTTCATGAATGCCTGGAACGCCTACCTCTGGCCCCGAGTTGTGTTAACGGATAATAAGGCCCAGACCATGCCGATCCTCATCGCGAATATGTCAAACGGCTATACGGTGGATTACGGAATGCTTATGATGGGCGTACTGTTCTGCTCGGTACCAACCATGGTGATCTTCTTCATCCTGCAGAAACAGTTTGCGGAAGGAATCACGGGCTCAGTTAAGTAAACGATAAGACGGGGCCCGAAGGGCTTTTGTCGGGCTGCCCATCATGATTATCAGGAAGGAAGAAAATGAGCGATTTTATAGTTAACATAATACACAGGCCGGAGCTTGCTCCCGAATATGCCGAGAAGGTTACGGGACAGGGGAAGAAGGACGATATAGGAAGATCCTCACTTCTGAACGAGTCGGAGGAGATATTCAGATTCCAGCAGGATACGGCCCATAAGAACGGTCTGAAGACCACGATACACATGACCTATGCTTCCCTGTTTTCGGAACGCATCATCGAGATGGCAAAGAAGGATCATGAGGAATACGGCGACGAGATCGCCTGCTCGCTGTTAGGGCTTCCCTGTAAGCAGTTTCGGGAAAAATACAGGACAAGGGATTTCTGCATCTGGATGTTTTCCTCCGAAATGAAGAGGCAGATAGTGGACGACGTTTTCGGAAGGTTTTACGAGGCCTTCGGCTTCTATCCCGAATCCACCGGAGCCTATTACGTGGACGCCGAGACCATAAACTACATAAAGGAAAAGTATCCCTCGGTGAAATGCACCGTGGCAACCTGCTGGGAGGAGGGTCCCAAGGCCTATCATACCTGCAACAATTCCTGGTATACCTTCATGGACGGAGGCCCCTGGAATCCCTGGATACCCTCCGTTTATAACACACATGTCCCCGCCTCCTGCAAGGAGGATGACAGCGGGGTGGTGGCCATTCCCCATCTTTCCAGGGACCTGATGGCCTGCTATGACGGAAACGGCTCCAATTTCGGGACCCACCCTCAGAATGTGCTGAGAGGGATGATCTACGATCCGAAAACCTGGGAGTACCCCTATCTTTATAATATCATCGACCAGTATCGCTCCTTTGAGCAGTATAATAACGGCTATTCCTATAATATGATGTTTGTGGGCCCGGGGTGGTTAAACAGGATGGGCCGGTGGGAAGCTCCCTATGAGCTGCTGAAAAAATCCTACGAGGACGCAATGGCCTACTACGGGAAGTTAAAGTCGGAAGGAAAGCTCATTGATATGACGATGAGCGAATTCGCCGGCTATTTCAGGAAAAAGAAGAGCTATAAGGAGCCCGAGACCGCCCTGTGGAGAGATATACTCTATGGTTCCGAAAAGGAATATTTCTGGTACTGTGATCCTTATATGAGGGTCGGCATCAACCTTGACCAGGGCGGGGCCATCTTTGACCTGAGGCCCTATGCCGCAAAGCTTGAGATCCCGGTGGGGATAGGGACGAAAAACACTGTGGATGCTTCCTACCCCTTCCTTATCCAGGACAAATACCGGGCAGGCTACTTTACCCATTATGCGGGGGAGGGGAGCATAAAGAGCGCTAAGCTTTCATATAACGGGGAAGAGACTGACCTCTGCCTTGAACGCACAAAGGGGCATTATTCAAAGAAGGGGGCCGACACAATACTTACTCTCGATCCCGTGGAGGCGGTATTTAAGGATCTGACCGTGACTTTGCAGAGCGTATACACCTTTACGGAGGGCAGCTCGGAAATAAAGCTGGAAAGAAGGATCCTGGACATTTCCGATGATACAAAAACGGTAAAGCTTGACGAGTACATGACCGCGTGCTATGGTACAACCGAGTATACTCAGGATATGAGCCCGATCACCCTTTGTGTTGAGGGAGAAAAACCCGAGAGCCGTAAAGAGCTTAAGTATGAGTATCTTGACAGAAGAGAGGAGCTTGCCGGGGCAGTAAGGGTATCCGCCCTGATCCCGCCGGTAGCTTCAAGGATAAGCGTTATCTGCAAGGATCCCGCAGCAAAGGGATATATCCGTGAGGGCTACGCCTTTTCACCGATGTTCACCCTTGGCTGGGAGAAGGAGGTTAAGAAAGGAGAGGTGTTTACGACATGGCTCAGGCTGGAAAAGGCAGATTGAATTACAGATGCCCCTCCTGTTTTGCGAGGGACATAGACGTGGACATGTTCTATGACGGTGACAGGGATGAGTATTACTGCCTGAGATGTCAGTTTACGGGCAGCGAGGAGGACATCTTAAAGGCCAATGACATTATAAGGCTGCGTTATAAGGATATGATGAAGAGACATACCGTGGAGAGTTTCTATGAATAACAGTATTAAGGATCTTTCGGGGATTGAGC
>DNAD01000308.1:2757-6063 GCA_003484785.1 Lachnospiraceae bacterium | reverse complement strand
TAGGCGTTGACGGCCTTCTCCGCATTGTGCTCATCATCCTCAAACTTATACTCGATCTTAAATCCGTTGATGCCTCCGTCAGCGTTGATCTCATCAACAGCGATCTGGATCGCATCTCTTACATCGCTTCCGTAAATAGCCGCCGCTCCGGTGGTGGGGCCGATGCCGCCGATCTTAAAGACATCGCCGCCTGCGCTCTCACTGCTCTCACCTGCGTCCGAAGAAGCTGCCGGTGCGGCCCCTGATGCGCAGCCCGTAAGAGCAAACGCAGCCATGGCTGCTGACAGGATCAGACATAAAACTCTCTTTTTCATAGTTTTCTCCTCTCTCTTTGCGCGTTGCAAAGCTTTATTCATATCTTTATATGTTTATACACTACACCAAACGATATTGCAAGCTTTTTTCCAATACCTAAATATCATTCGCATCAAACGCTTCGGAGATGGGCGCTCCTGCCGGAACCATCGGGAACACCTTGTCATCCTCGTCGATAACGCACTCTATAACTGCGGGGCTTCCCAGATTCAGAGCCCATTTAAGGGTCTCCTCCACCTCTTCCTTTTTGGTTACCCTTCTTGCGCTGCAGCCCAGCCCTTCGGCGACCTTGACATAGTCTACCTTGTCGGAAAGCACGGTATTTGAATATCTGCCGTTGTAGAACAGGGTCTGCCACTGTCTTACCATTCCCAGCACGGAATTGTTGATGACTATCTGTACTATGGGGATATTGTAACGGCTTGCCGTCGCCAGCTCGTTCATATTCATGCGGAAGCACCCGTCGCCTGCGATATTGATAACCTGCTTATCGGGCCTTCCGACCTTTGCACCTATGCATGCCCCGAGACCGTAGCCCATGGTCCCCAGTCCGCCGGATGAGATAAAGGTTCTGGGCTCTTTATATTTATAGAACTGAGCCGCCCACATCTGATGCTGTCCAACATCGGTGGTGATTATCGCATTGCCACCGGTAAGCCTGTATAGCTCCTCTATCAAACAGGGGCAGGTAAGCTTATCCCGGTCGTAATCAAGGGGATATTTTTCCTTAAGCTCTTCTATCTCCGAAAGCCACTCGCTTCTTTCCACCGGGGACAGCTCCTCATTGAGTTTCCTGAGAACCTCCTTAACATCGCCGATGATGCTTATGTCACACTTGATATTCTTGTTGATCTCTGCGGGATCAATATCTATATGTATCACTTTCGCCGCAGGGGCAAACTTCTTTGCGTTTCCCACGACCCTGTCCGAAAACCTGGCTCCGATGGCGATGAGCAGATCGCACCGGCTGACCCCGAAATTCGAGGCCTTTGTTCCGTGCATGCCGATCATTCCCGTATAGAGGGGATCGTTATTGTCAAAGCCGCCCTTTCCCATCAGGGTATCGCATACCGGGGCGTTAAGCTTATGCGCAAACTCCGCAAGCTCCTCTGAGGCTCCTGATATGACCGTTCCTCCTCCGGTATATATGAAGGGCTTTTTGGCCTTTGAAATAAGCTTTAAGGCCTTATCCAGCTCCTCCTCCGTATATACCGCGCGGGGCTTCATTTCTCCGGGCTTTGCCGGCTTATATTCTGCTTTATTTGCGGTAACGTCTTTAGTTATGTCAACCAAAACCGGACCCGGTCTGCCGCTTCTTGCTATCCTGAAGGCCTTTCGCAGGGTATCCGCGAGCCTGTTCACATCCTTAACGATATAACCGTGCTTGGTTATCGGCATTGTCACTCCCGCAATATCGACCTCCTGGAAGCTGTCCTTTCCGAGGCTCGGAAGGGCCACATTGGCGGTTATGGCTACTAAAGGAACGGAATCCATGTAGGCAGTTGCTATCCCTGTCACAAGATTGGTAGCCCCCGGGCCGGAGGTGGCAAAGCAGACTCCGGTCTTTCCCGTCGCCCTGGCATAGCCATCGGCCGCATGAGCCGCACCCTGCTCGTGAGAGGTCAGATAATGGGTTATTTCATCCCTGTAATCATAAAGCGCGTCATAGATATTTAAGATCGTTCCTCCCGGATAACCGAATACGGTGTCAACTCCCTCCTCCTTCAGAACCTCCAATACTATACGCGAACCGGAAAGCTGCATATTTTTCTCCTTTTCAAATACTTATCATTCTCCGGGAAACGAATTGAGTGTTTTCACTTAATTCGTTCACTATAAACTAAGGATCGCGCCGCGGTTTCCGCTGGTGACCATCTTCTCATATCTTGCAAGATACCCGGTGGTGACCCTGGGCTGGCGGGGCTTCCATTCGTTCCTTCTTTTTTCAAGCTCCTCGTCGGATATCTCAAAATCAAGCTTCATGCCGGGTATATCTATCTTAATGATATCACCCTCCTTAACAAGAGCGATGGGGCCTCCCACGGCCGCCTCAGGCGAGATATGTCCTATGGAGGCTCCTCTCGAGGCTCCGGAAAAACGTCCGTCAGTGATGAGGGCCACCGAGCTGCCAAGCCCCATTCCCGCTATGGCAGAGGTGGGATTGAGCATCTCTCTCATGCCCGGGCCGCCCTTGGGGCCTTCATATCTGATGACAACAACGTCTCCCGCAACTATCTTACCGCCCTTAATGGCCTCTATGGCATCCTCTTCGCAGTCAAACACCCTGGCCGGGCCCTCATGCACAAGCATCTCCTCGGCAACCGCGGAACGCTTTACAACGCCGCCGTCCGGAGCGAGATTTCCCTTGAGCACCGCAAGGCCTCCCGTTTTACTGAAGGGATTGTCATTAGGCCTTATCACCTCGGGATTTAAGTTTACCGCATTCTTTATATTCTCTCCTACCGTCTTTCCCGTAACGGTCATACAGTCGAGGTTTATAAGCCCCAGCTCCGACAGCTGCTTCATAACGGCATATACGCCTCCGGCCTCGTTAAGATCCTCCATATAGGCGGGCCCTGCGGGGGCAAGATGGCAGAGATTTGGAGTTTTCTCGCTGATCTCGTTTGCCATGCTTATATCAAAGTCAAAGCCGGTCTCATGCGCAATAGCCGGAAGATGGAGCATGGAATTGGTGGAACAGCCCAGAGCCATATCCACTGTCAGCGCGTTTATTATGGCCTCCTTTGTCATGATATCCAGAGGCCTTATATTTTTTCTGTACAGTTCCATAACGGCCATTCCGGCCTCCTTGGCAAGCCTTATACGGTTTGAATAGACCGCCGGGATGGTCCCGTTTCCCGAAAGGCCCATTCCAAGGGCTTCCGTAAGACAGTTCATGGAATTTGCGGTATACATTCCCGAGCAGGAACCGCAGGTAGGACAGGCATTCTGCTCAAAATATGCCAGCTCCTCATCATCGATCCTGCCGGC
>DNAD01000308.1:0-2695 GCA_003484785.1 Lachnospiraceae bacterium | reverse complement strand
CCCGCAAGCATGGGCCCTCCGGATACAAAGACAGTGGGAACATTGACCCTTGCCGCGGCCATTAAGAGCCCCGGAACGTTCTTATCGCAGTTGGGCACCATTACCAGCGCGTCAAACTGGTGGGCTATGGCCATACATTCCGTGGAATCCGCAATGAGATCCCTTGTAACGAGGGAATATTTCATCCCCACATGTCCCATTGCAATGCCGTCACATACCGCGATCGCCGGAAATACCACCGGAGTTCCTCCTGCCATGGCCACTCCCTGCTTTACGGCATTTACTATCTTATCTATGTTCATATGCCCCGGAACTATCTCGTTATAGGAGCTTACTATTCCTACCAGGGGCCTCTTCATCTCCTCCTCTGTAAAGCCAAGTGCGTTAAACAGAGATCTGTGAGGAGCCTGTGCCTTTCCTTTTTTTACCGAATCACTCTTCATATCTTTCTCCCTTCCGGATCGATGGCTCAACCCAGTCTTTTCACGATAAGATCACCCATTTCCCTGCAGCCGGCCTTCTTACAGCCCTCCGACATTATATCGCCGGTCCTGTAACCGTCCTCAAGCACCTTTTCAACCGCTGCTTCAACGGCGTCGGCCTCCTTTTGAAGATCGAGAGAGAACCGAAGCAGCATTGAAGCCGAAAGGATGGTCGCTATGGGATTGGCAATATCCTTTCCGGCGATATCCGGAGCCGAGCCGCCTGAAGGCTCATAGAGGCCGAAGCTTGTATCATTGAGGCTTGCGGAAGCCAGCATACCTATGGAGCCGGTCACCATGCTCGCCTCATCGGAAAGAATGTCTCCGAACATATTCTCGGTGAGGATAACGTCAAACTGCCTGGGATCCCTTACAAGCTGCATGGCACAGTTATCTACAAGCATATGCGAAAGCTCAATGCCGGGATAGTCCTTTGCCACCTCCTCAACCACCGCTCTCCACAGTCTTGAGGAATCAAGGACATTTGCCTTGTCTACGCTGCACACCTTTTTTCTGCGCTTTCCGGCGATCTCAAAGGCCTTTATGGCTATCCTTCGTATCTCTTCCTCATTATAGGTAAGGGTATCAACCGCAGTGCGCAGCCCGTTCTCCACCGTTGTATGGCGCTCTCCGAAATAGAGACCGCCGGTGAGCTCCCTCATCATCATTATGTCAAAGCCGCCCCCCGTAAGCTCCTCCTTGAGAGGACAGGCGGCGGAAAGCTCCTTATATAAAACCGCGGGCCTGAGATTTGCAAAGAGCCCCAGGGCCTTTCTTATGCCAAGAAGACCGGCCTCCGGCCTTTTTGAGGGTTCCAGCCTGTACCAGGGAGAAGTCTTTGCATCACCCCCGATGGAGCCCATCAGTACGGCATCGCAGCTCTTAGCCCCCTCTATAGTCTCATCAGTGATGGGAAGCCCGGTTTTGTCAATGCAGGCGCCGCCCAGAAGAAGCTCTGTATAATCGAAAACGTGGCCGTAGATCTCAGCGATCCGGTCAAGAACCTTTTTTGCCTCAGCCACAACCTCCGGACCTATGCCGTCGCCCGGGATAAGACCTATTCTGTACTTCAACTCAAGCTCCTTTCTCAACCTGCGCGATGGCGCTCTTCTGCATCGGTATCCTGCAGTTCTTGTTATTGCCGAATTCCACTATGACGGTATCATCCTGGATATCGATGACCGTTCCGTAAAACCCGCTGTTTGTAAGCACCGAATCGTTGACCGCAAGATCCGCAAGCATTGCGGCGACCCTGCTCTGCTCCTTCTTCTGTGGCCTGAAGATCATAAAATACATGATCCCGCCAAAGATCGCAATGTACACAACGAGCATCAGAACGCTTGAGCCCGCGCCGCCGGCAGCATCAGCCAGATAAATTCCCATTCCCTGTATACCTCCAATTGTTTTTTCCGGTAAACGGATCGGTTTCCCGGATCCATTCACTTTACCTTATTACATACCAACACATGATACACAAAAACAAACTATTCATCAAGTATTTTTGAAAAGCCTGCCAGTCTCTCGCGCTTATAGCTTTTAAATCTTTTCTCCTCGATCGCCGTACGTATTTCCTCCATGAGCCTGTTGTAAAAGAACAGATTGTGAAGCACCAGAAGCCTCATTCCCAGCATTTCCCCGGCCTTCAGCAGATGCCTTATGTAGGCCCGGCTGTAGTGTCTGCAGCAAGGACAGCCGCAGCCTTCCTCAAGGGGCCTCTGATCCCGTTCAAAGCGGGCATTCATAAGATTGAGCCTGCCGTTTACGGTATAAGCGTGGCCGTGTCTTCCGTTCCGGGAAGGATATACACAGTCAAAGAAATCCACCCCTCTTTCCACTGCCTCAAGGATATTTTCGGGAGTACCCACCCCCATCAGATAGACGGGCTTGTTCCTGGGAAGATGGGGAACCGTGCTCTCGAGGATCCTGTACATCTCCTCATGGGTTTCGCCCACCGCAAGGCCTCCGATCGCGTAGCCGTCAAGCTCCAGCTCCGAGATCTCCTTAGCATGGTCTATCCTTATATCATCGTAAATTGCCCCCTGATTGATGCCGAATAACATCTGTTCTTTATTCAGGGTATCAGGCAGCTCCTTAAGCCTCAAAAGCTCCTGCTTACAGCGCCTTAACCACCTTGAAGTCCTCTCCACCGAGGGCTTTACGTAGCTTCTTTCCGCAAGGGCGGGGGGACATTCGTCAAAGGCCATGGCTATGGT
>DNAD01000236.1 GCA_003484785.1 Lachnospiraceae bacterium | reverse complement strand
TATACTTGACCGCATTGGTCAAAATGTTCAGCACACACTGCCTTATACGCACCTCATCGCCGAAGAGAAGGCGGGGGATATGGCTGTTTACCTCGATATTCAGTTTAAGCTCTTTTCTGACCGCCCGGTCACGGATCAGGTTCACCAGATCGTTTATAAGGGAGCCGGGCTCGTACTGCACCGGCAGAAGATCTACCTTTCCCTCCTCCACCTTTGAAAGATCCAGGATATCGTTTATAAGGGACAGAAGAGTTCTTCCCGCCGACATTATATCTGCCGCATAGGAGCGGATATTTTCTTCCCCTGATTCCCTGAGGATCATTTCGTCCATGCCAAGGACGGCGGTGATGGGCGTGCGGATCTCATGGGACATGTTGGCAAGAAACCTGCTCTTTGCCGCGTTGGCGCTGTCGGCTATCTCCCTCTGCCGCTGCAGCTCCTCCATATAGCGGTAATGCTCGGTCTCATCCACGAGGGCATAAAGCTTTCCGAAGCTCTCGCCCTTGTATAACAGGGAATTTTCCTCCGGCTTGTAGATCCTTTCATCCAGGGTTATGGTCCCGCCTTCCAGGGAGGCTGTCATTATCTCATTGAGGACGGGATCCTTCCCCGAAAGCTCTGCGGCCCTTCGCTTATCCGTAAGAACGGGGTACAGGCGGGCGGCCGGCTCGTTAAAATACTGTACCGTGCCCTCGTTGTCCACGGCTATTATCCCCTCTGAGATCCTGTCTATAACAAATTCCTTTGCTATCTCGGTAGTGCCCAGAAGATCAAAGGAGGTTATGGCTATGAGCATGATGAGCGTGCCGATGAAATAGCCGAAGGAGGTTATGTCGTAGGCTCCGTACGGCCCGGGGATCCCTATGTTGAATATGATAAAGAACAGACCCTCGGCCAGAACCGCAAGGATCACCATGATGAACCGGTCGCGGGCACGGCTGTTCTTTTCGCGGCGGTATCCCAAAAAGAGCAGGGCAAGGCCTGTGAGTATATACAGTGCCTGCAGCGCAAAGAAGGTATGATGAAGGATCCCGTTTCCGTGCTTGAGAGCAGGAAAGATCCCGCTTGTGTCAAACCTTGTCCAGGTATAATAAAGATCATTGCTCTCAAGAGTCAGGACAGAAGCATAGACTGCCGCCTGGAATATGAACAGAACCTTCTTGAGAATATCATTAAGTTTAAAGCCCGTAAGCTCGACAATAAAAAGGAATAAAAAGAAGGAGTACCAGGTACGTCCGAGATATGCATACTTAAGCGCTGTAATATATCCTTCCTCCGTTTGCGCCTTCATTTGCAGAAGATAGCCGGTGTTTCCGGCAAAGGAGGCAATGAAGCTCAGAAGCAGGTAGCCGTGCAGGACATTCTTCCATTTTCGGATCACTATCCAGATTTCGATAAGCAGCCCCAGAATGCAGGCATACTGTATAGCGATCATAATATTACGTATGCTCATTTTATAATCTGACTATATTTTCCCTTGCGCGATCCGGTAAGCCTTCCTACCGGATCATTTCCTCAAAAAAAGGATCAGGTTTTACCTGATCCTCTTTGCTATCACAACAAATCTTCCGTATCTTACGTGATATGAACAGGTCACCAGAGTCAGCAGACTGTCCTCACCTTCTATCCCTTCTCCGGTATCGTACAACGATCTGTCAAGAAGGATGTTTGCCGCTTCGAGAAAATCTTCATCGTCGGTTTCAATGAAGTTATAGAATTTGAACACATTCTCGTCCGTTTTGTATACACGGTCATAGAAGGCGCTCACTATCCTGTATTCCCTCTCTTCGGTGGGAGTGTTGAGCTTTATCACGGGGTGCTCCCGGTAATATTCCTCATATCTGTAATCAAGGAGGCTTGCGAACATGCTGCCGTCCTTCATGTTGTGGCCGTATACGATGATATTGTCCGTGTCGGGGGAGAGTGTGCATTTCGCATCTATGAAAGGAAGTCCCGACTTTTTGCTGCTTCCGTCAAAATCCCTGTGCAGATACTTTTCGGGATTTTCCGGTGTATACATGACCGGAAAGCTGACAGGGGTCCGGTCTATCTTTATCCAGCCGGCAAATTCCTGATTTTCCGCCTTTAGCTCACGGCATTTTTCCATTGAAGCAATGGGCTCGTAATGATCTGTTTCGTTCTGAAGAACGCTTTCTGTCTGATCCGTGTTCTGCAAAACGTTCTGATCCGTGCTCTGTGATGCACTGCGATCCGCGTTCTGCGCCGTGCTTTGATCCGCGCTTTGATCCGTGCTCCGGGAAACGCTCTGATCCGATGTGACCGCTTCGCTTGTACGGTATACGTTCGGATATCCCTCCGCCCGTACATTACTTACACAGGCAAAGGCGCATAATGCCGCAAGAGCCGATGATACTGATAATTTCCTGATAAAACTGTTCATATTCCCCCTCTTTTTGCAGTGCATAAAAATATTTGCCCGGGCGCTCATCGATAGTTACCGGAAGAATGATCCGATGCAGAAAGCGGATCGGATCGGTTCAAACCAAAGCCTGAACCAAAGCCTGCGATAACCCCTCCCCTTTGATGAACCCAAGGCCGCGTCGTTCATTATATCACACCGGCGCATGATATTACTACTAAAATATACGATTTTATATCGGACAAAACCGGGATTGCCTTAACAAAAACCGAAAAAACTTTATCCGCCGCCTTATCCTACTCCCAGAAGCTTATCCACAGCGCCCACCAACAGGCCTATCTCGGGCTTGGTCAGCTGGGCGTCGGCGCCGAGCTGCTCGCCCTTCCTCTTCATATCGTCATTGATCATCGAGGAGAAGATCACGACTATGATACCCTTTGTCCGTTCGTCCTCCTTAACAAGCCTTGTCAGCCTGTGGCCGTCCATTTTGGGCATTTCGATATCGGTTATAAGGCACTGTACATGTTCGCGAAGAGTACCCTCATCCCGCCATTTCTCTATCAGATCCCAGGCCTCCTGGCCGTTCTCTGTATGGACAAGGTTGGTATAGCCGGCCGTTTCAAGAGATTTCACTATCATCTTGTTGAGCAGGACCGAATCCTCGGCAACAAGGATGGGAACGTCTATCCTGCTCCTGCCCGCAAGGGAATCCACGTCATGGATCTTAAGGCCGATATCGGGATTGATCTCGGTGACGATCTTCTCAAAGTCAAGGATAATGATAAGCTCGTCATTTTTCTTTATAATGCCGGTGGCAAGGCCTTCCTCCTGCCTGCCCAGGGTTTCCGTGGGCTTCATTATATCGCTCCAGGACACTCTGCTTATGCTTTTTACCGCGTCGATATGAAAGGCCATATCCAGAGAGTTGAAGTTTGTGATGATGAACAGTCCTCCGGGCTCCGACCTTCCAAGCTGCAGACAGCTCTTGAGGTCAACTGCCGTTATCATCGTATCCCTCGGCATGAAGATCCCTTCGATGCTGGGGTGGGAATTGGGAACGGGAGTAATGGGCTGGTAGGTTATTATCTCGTTCACCTTTGCCACATTGATTCCGTAACACCTGTCATTTACAGTGAATTCCAGCACCTCCAGTTCATTGGTTCCGTTTTCCAGTAGTATACCTGTATCCATTCCGTCCTCCCTGCGTAAACGCCTTTGTGCAATTATTTACACGTCATTACCTATTTTACCACAGGAGCGCGAATAACAGTATACCTTTTAGAAATTCTTTTACAGCTTTTACATGGGCCTTTTCGTAGACAAAATCTCTGAAGAGTGGTAAAATTTAATGGATTGTGCGATGATCGATCAACGCATAGAATAATAATAACGGAGATATCCATGATGAAGATAAAAAAAGCCATTATACCCGCGGCGGGGCTCGGCACCAGGTTCCTTCCCGCCACCAAGGCCCAGCCCAAGGAGATGCTGCCCATAGTGGACAAGCCTACGATACAGTATATCATCGAGGAGGCGGTAGAGAGCGGCATTGAGGATATAGTCATCGTAAACGGGCGCAACAAGGGCTCCATAGAGGATCATTTCGACCGCTCGGTGGAGCTTGAGCTGGAGCTTGGGAACAAGAACGACGAAAAGGCCTTAAAGATGGTAAAATCCATCTCCGAGATGGCCAATATATACTTTATAAGACAGAAGAAGCCCCTGGGTCTGGGACATGCGGTATTGTCGGCCCAGAAGTTTATAGGAAACGATCCCTTTGCGGTCCTTCTGGGAGATGATGTGGTGGTCTCAAAAACCCCGGCCCTTAAACAGATGATCGATGTTTACAACGAGTATCATTCAAGCGTCCTCGGAGTGCAGACCGTTCCGCATGAGCTTACCTTCCAGTATGGAATAGTGGACGGAAAGCCCGTGGACGACAGGGTATACAAGGTAAGGGATCTTGTGGAGAAGCCCCCCGTGGAGGAAGCTCCTTCGGACGTTGCGATCCTCGGAAGATATATCCTTACGGCGGATATCTTTGAGTATCTGGCCAATCAGGAAAAGGGTGCGGGAGGAGAGATCCAGCTTACCGATGCCCTTAAGAGGATGGCAAAGCAGGAGGCCGTGTATGCCTATGATTTCAAGGGGCACAGATACGACTGCGGCGCAAAGCTGGGCTTTATCCAGGCCAGTATCGAGTTCGGGCTCAGACGCCCCGAGCTTCGGGAGAGCCTTGAATCCTATATCATGAAGCTGGCGGCGGATATCGACAGGGCGATCGATTACGATTAGGAGCTGTTCCTTAAATGCGACCCGGCTGTGAACAGCAACAATATAATACATAAAGGGGAGGGAGCTTGCGGAGTGAAAAAGATCCTGGTAACAGGCTGCAACGGGCAGCTTGGAAGAGCCATAAGAAAAGAGTACGGTGACAGCGCCGAGCTTATTTTGACCGACGTCTGCGATATGCCCGGGGCAACAAACCTCGATATCACAAAAGCAGATGAGGTCATTGAGTTTGCGGGGCGGACAAAGCCTGATGTCATAATAAACTGTGCGGCGGCCACCAATGTGGACGGATGCGAAAAGGATGAGGATTTTGCCTACAGGGTAAATGCCATCGGGCCCAGAAACCTCGCCATCGCCTCGGAAAAGCTTGGTGCGAAGCTCATACATATAAGCACGGATTATGTTTTTCCGGGGACTGATCCGAGGCCTCTTACGGAGTTCGATACTCCCGGGCCCTTAAGCGCCTATGGAAGAACAAAATACGCAGGGGAGGAGTTCGTACGCTGCTTTGCGAAGAGATGGTTTATATTAAGAACGGCCTGGCTCTACGGAGACGGGAAGAATTTCGTAAGGACGATGCTTGCGCTTTCCGAAAAGAGGGATGAGCTGAGCGTGGTATGTGATCAGTGCGGTTCTCCCACCTCTGCTTCTGAGCTTGCAAGGACGATACACTACCTCGAGCCGACGGATAATTACGGGCTGTTTCATGCCACCTGCGAGGGCAGCACGAACTGGGCCGACTTTGCACAGGAGATATTCAGGCTTTCGGGGAAGGACACAAGAGTAGAGCATGTGACCAGCGAGAGGTATAAGGAGATGAACCCTGCAAGCGCCGACAGGCCTGCCTGGTCCATTCTTGAAAATTATATGCTGAAGCTTACCGGTGACTTCATGATGGAGGACTGGCACAGCGCGCTGGAGAAATATCTGAAAGGAATATGAGAAATTGATGAGAACTTATTTGGTTACCGGAGGCGCCGGTTTTATCGGTTCAAACTATATTCATTATATGTTCAGGAAATACGGGGCCGGGATTAGGATAATAAACACAGATGCCCTGA
>DNAD01000215.1 GCA_003484785.1 Lachnospiraceae bacterium | reverse complement strand
GTTCGGCACAAAAGCTTTGTTTACAGTATCGTAATATATTTACTGAAAGGGAAAATCAGGATGGCAAACATGGAGTATAAGAGAAGGCTTCCCGCGCCGCAGGATATCAAGGCTATGTACCCTCTGTCGGAGGAGCTTTCCGAAATAAAGCGTAAAAACGATGAGGAGATAAAAAAGGTATTTACCGGTGAAAGCGACAGGCTGATCCTGGTCATCGGTCCCTGTTCCGCCGACAGGGAGGATGCCGTTCTGGAATACATAAACAGGCTGAGAAAGCTGTATGAAAAGGTTAAGGACCGCCTGCTGATAATACCGAGGATCTATACCAACAAGCCCAGGACTACAGGGGCAGGCTACAAGGGAATGCTGCATCAGCCCGATCCGAACCAGAGGCCGGATATGTTAAAAGGCCTGATCGCCATAAGGAAGATCCATTTGAAGGCTCTTGAACAGACCGGCTTCTCCTGCGCCGACGAGATGCTCTATCCGGAAAACCACCATTATCTTGATGATGTCCTTTCCTACGTGGCGGTGGGGGCTCGTTCCGTTGAAAACCAGCAGCACAGGCTGACCGCGAGCGGAGTGGATATCCCCGTAGGCATGAAGAACCCTACCAGCGGTGATATTTCCGTAATGATGAATTCCATCAATGCGGCCAAGCACGGGCATACCTTTGTATACACCGGCTGGGAGGTTCATACCAGCGGCAACCCTCTTGCTCACGCGATCTTAAGAGGCTCGGTCAACAAATACGGTCGTTCCATCCCCAACTACCATTATGAGGATCTGAACATGCTCTGGGAGGCATACAATGAAAGCGGTCTGGACAACCCGGGGGTGATAGTGGATACGAACCATAATAATTCGGGGAAACAGTATCTGGAGCAGGAACGCATAGCTAAAGAGGTGCTCCATTCCACCAGATATTCAAAGGATATCTTCAGCCTTGTAAAGGGGCTGATGATAGAATCATATCTCATAGACGGCAATCAGAAGCCGGAGGGCGGTATTTACGGAAAATCCATCACCGATCCGTGTCTCGGCTGGGAAAAGACCGAACGGCTTGTACAGGAGCTTGCGGAGCTTCGAGCATGAATTACGGAAACATATCATATAAAAGAAGAGAAAGAAAAAGAAAGATCAACGTTTCGCTGTTTTATGAAATAATGACCTGGCTTGCGGGTATCGCAGCCAGTGCCGTTCTGGGGGCGTCCATTGTTTATTTCTTCGGACTGAGGATATCCATGGTGGGCTCTTCCATGGAGCCCGGGATCAAACGCGGGGAATATGTGCTGTTAAACAGGGTCTCTTATCAGTTCAGCTCCCCGGGGCGGGGCGATGTCATAGCCTTTTATCCTAACGGAAATACCAAATCCCATATTTATATAAAGCGGGTCATAGGCCTTCCCGGTGAAAAGATAAGGATCGAGGACGGTCATGTTTTTATTAATGATTCCAGGTATTTTCTGGATAATGTCGAGCTGACCCCGGAAGCGGGAATAGCCGCAAACAACCTGGAGCTTGGGATCGATGAGTATTTTGTGCTGGGAGATAACAGAAACAATACTGATGACTCCAGAAGCGCGAACATCGGAAACGTGACCTCGGATATGATAAGAGGGAAGGTGTGGTTTAAGCTGGGCACCTACGATTCAAAAATGGGACTGGTGAAATAGGATGAACTATCAATGGTATCCCGGACATATGACCAAAGCCATCCGGATGATGCAGGAGAATATAAAGCTTATCGATATCGTGATCGAGCTTCTGGATGCCAGGATCCCCTTAAGCAGCAGAAATCCGGATATCGACTCACTGGCTGAGGGAAAGGCAAGGCTCATAGTTCTTAATAAGGCTGACCTTGCACAGGAGAAAGCGACAAAAAGCTTTGCGGAATATTTTAAGGAAAAGGGCTTTACTGTTACCGCCATGGATTCAAGAAAATCGGGGACTGCGAAGCTTTTAAATGACGCCATAAGAAAGGCCTGTGAAGAAAAGCTTGAAAGAAACAAAAAAAAGGGCATAATAAACAGACCGATGAGGGCAATGGTGGCAGGGATTCCCAACGTGGGTAAATCCACGCTGATAAATACCCTTTCCGGAAGGGCCGGCGCAAAGACCGGAAACAAGCCCGGAGTTACGAAGGGCAAGCAGTGGATAAGGCTTAATAAACAGGTGGAGCTTCTGGACACTCCGGGAATATTATGGCATCGGTTTGATGATCCGAAAACCGGGGAAAGGTTAGCTCTTATAGGCTCGATAAACGATGATATACTGGATAAGAGAGAGCTTTCTCAGGCTCTTATTAGGGTATTTGGGGATAAGGCCCCGGAAGCGTTTGCACAAAGATACGGGATCAGCATTTCACCAAAGGATAAGGGGGAAGTGAAAGAGCATGAGATCCTTGAGGCCGTCGCAAAGGCCAGGGGGGCCCTGTTAAAGGGAGGAGAAGCCGATATAGATAAGGCCGCAGGTCTTTTGCTCGATGATTTCAGGTCGGGAAGGCTCGGAAGGATCACTCTGGATGCTCTTTCGGATATTACGGGAAACTGATGAAGAAAAACAAAGTTTCGGCAAAAGGAAAGAAAACCGTTCAAAAGAAAAAGACTGATCCGGCGATAAAACGTATGGTGGATATCAGCGTGTTTGTGCTGATAGTGCTGGCAGTAACCTATCTTGTCCTGACCTTCGTTACCCAGAGGACAATGGTTAAGGGAACCTCCATGGAGACCACCCTTTACAGCGGCGACAATATCATGATAGACAAACTCTCTTACAGACTGAGAGATATAAAAAGGGGAGAGATAATCTGCTTCAGGGCCGATTCCGGCAGAGACACCCTTATCAAAAGAGTCATAGGGCTTCCGGGGGAGACGGTGATGATCAACCAGGGAAGCATCTACATTGACGGAGAGATCATAAACGACTATATCGGAGGGCTCTCCTTTGCGGGGCTTGCGGAAAACGGGGTCACCCTTGATGGGGATGAGTACTTTGTACTGGGGGATAACCGGAGAGACAGCATCGACTCCCGCTACAGTGAGGTCGGGTGCGTAAAAAGAAGGGATATACTGGGAAGGGCGTTCTTTCTGTTTTATCCCTTTAACAGGATGAGGATCGTAAAATAAAGTGGAAAAGAAGATCACACAGATAAAGCTGGAGCTTAAAAACTGTCCCGATGAGCAGCTTACTTCCTTTATTGAGGAATACGGAAAGGACGAAAGAAGCGCAGTAAGGAGTCTCGTGGACAGCGCCGGAAAAAGGTATGAGAAGTACCTTGCGGAGCTTGAAAGGACCGAGGTGATGAGCGAATATGAGAGGCTTTATCGGGACTATGGCCTTATCTGCGGTATCGATGAGGTCGGAAGAGGCCCTCTGGCAGGGCCCGTATATGCCTGCGCCGTGATCCTTGACCCCAAAAAGCGGCTTCTGTATCTGAACGATTCCAAGAAGCTCAGTCCCAAAAAGAGGGAGGAGCTTTACGATATCATAATGGAAAATGCCCTGGCCGTAGGGACAGGACATGTGGATAATGAAAGGATAGACGAGATAAATATCCTGCAGGCGACCTATGAAGCAATGCGCATGGCTATTCAGAATCTGTCGCGAAAACCCGATATATTATTAAACGATGCGGTAACTATTCCCGGAGTGGACATCAAACAGGTGCCCATTATAAAGGGGGATGCAAAGAGCGTTTCCATAGCTGCCGCAAGCATAGTTGCGAAGGTGACAAGAGACAGGGTTATGGTCGCATATGACCGGGAATATCCACAGTATGGTTTTGCGTCCAACAAGGGATACGGTTCGGCGGGGCATATTGAGGCCCTGCGAAAATTCGGCCCTTCCCCCTTGCACCGAAAGAGCTTTATTAAAGAGCTGCTGCAGAATAAGTAAACACGGGTGAATGTGCCGGCTGATCGGAAACGGACATCAGGCGGACGATCCGCTAAACGGCTTGCGCAGGGAGGGACAGATGTCAATTTTCAGTTTTAACGGAATGAATACCGGTGGGAGCGTGGGGGGCTATACGGGCGTTGCAGCATCGCAGAACGCCGGGATGCTTCAGAAGGCCGGTGCTTCGTCGGAAAGCCCGGAGAGCGTGCTTAAGCCCGGATCGGTCATATCCGGGGAGATCGCGGAGGTCAATGAGGATTCGGTTAAGCTGAAGCTTTCCGGAGACAGGTTTATAAATGCCAGGCTGGATACTCAGGTAAATGTTGAGCCGGGACAGAGCATGTCCTTTCAGGTGACAGGTGAAATAAGCCAGCCTGAGCTGAGACCTCTTTACGCAAATCTTACTGCGTCGGCTGCCGCAGAGGCTGCCCTGGATCAGGCGGGGCTGCCCGCAACGGGGCCTAACATCAACATGGTCAATACCATGATGGAGCAGGGAATGCCGGTAAACAGAGAGGCATTGAGGGCCATGGCAAGGCTTGCCTCCCTTCATCCCGCCCAAAACCCATCTACGGTCGTGGAGCTTACGAAGCTCGGAGTACCGGTCACGGAATCAAATATCAATCAGCTGGAAAATTATAAAAGCTTTGAACATCAGATAATCAATGACGCAGAGACCATGTCCGAAGGCATGGGGGAGCTTCTCGGAGAGGTGTCGGAAGAGCTTACCGGGGAGATCCTTTCACTGGTATCGGGAGAAAGCGGGGAAGCACAGGAGCTGATCGACCTGCTTAAGGCAGCCTTCCCCGGAGAAGCTGCCGCAGAGCCGGAGGCAGGCGGGGCTTTGGATGACGGAGTACCTTCACAGGCTGCGGCCGGGACGGAGCCGGAAATTGCAGGAGCGGGGAAAAAGCTTATCATTGACGGAGCGCTTGCGGACGGGGAAGGCTTTGATATAGCCACAGACGGGGAGAAAAATCCGGGTACGCAGGCAGAGGCGGGCCTAAAAGCGCAGGGAGAGAGCCCCGCAAGAGCGCAGTCTGATATTTCTGCTGCGGGGCAGGAGGTTTCCGTAAAAGAAGGCGACAGGGCTTTTGAGACGGTTCTTAAGGAGCTTTCGGAAAGGCTTAAGGAAGCGGGAGCCTCACAGGAGGAGATAACCCTTCTGTCAGAAAACAGGCTGCCGGGGGACAGGCTGGTAAATCTTACCGCAGGCCTTTATGAACAGCTTTCCTCTGGACAGATAAAATATGATCCGCTTAAGCAGACCCTTGAGAAGCTCTTTAAGACCGACGGCTTTAAGGATACCGCTAAAAACGAGCTGATGAAAAAGCTTACCTTAAAGCCCGGGGAAGTGGCGGATAAGGAGAAGGTGGAGGAGCTTTATAAAAGGCTGAACGAGCAGTCCGAAAAAGCGGCGGAGATACTGAGAAAAGCGGGAAAGGCCGATACTCCCGCCATGCAGAGCGCACAGAGCCTTAAGGAAAATGTCAGGTTCATGAACGATCTCAACCAGATGATGCAGTATGTGCAGCTGCCGCTTAAGATGGCAAAGGAAAATACTCACGGGGATCTTTACGTTTATACAAAGAATAAAAAACAGCTGGGCAAGGACGGCAAGGTAAGCGCCCTGCTGCATCTGGATATGGAGACCCTGGGGCCGATGGACGTTTATGTGGCGATGCAGACCGATACCGGCAGGGTGAATACCCATTTTTATCTGAGGGACGAGGAAACCCTGGATTTTATCATGGCAAATATCGACAAGCTGGATAAAAGGCTTTCGGATAAGGGCTATAACATGCATACGACGGTGACCACCAGGGATATCAAAGAGGACAAGGGGATCGTCGATGCCTTTCTTACAACGGCGGCGGGGGAAGGAACCTCCAATTCCAGGGTCTCAAAGTACTCCTTTGATGTGAGGGCGTAGTTGATATTGTGTTACTATTCACAGCCGAATCGCGCTTTTGATGAAATTATCCGGTCTGAAAAACAGACCGGATCGGAACGATCCGGGGATCGTTCCGATTCGCACAATTTGCACAGCAAATTGGCGAGTGCTGCGCGATTACGGGCCACAACTTATGGCTTGAGATGGGTTTT
>DNAD01000108.1 GCA_003484785.1 Lachnospiraceae bacterium | reverse complement strand
CCATGCGCCGATTTGCTATGCAAATCGTGCGCTTAGGTTCAAACTTTAGTTTGAACCGATCCGATCCGTTTCATCATATCAGGCCGGCACCCTCATACCTGTCTGATACAAAAGTCTTATCTTCTACATCGATACTACAAAAGCGATTATCGATATTGCTCCTATCACAAAGCAGTAATAGGAAAAATACTTGAAATATCTGTTCATCACCAGCTTGATCATAAGCCTTAGCGCTATATAGCCTACCACCAGCGCAAAGATCATGCCCACTATACAGGCGCCGATCTCTGATCCCGACAGATCTGTTTCCACATCGGAAAGCTCAAGAATGAGCGCTCCCAGGATGGCCGGCATCGACATGATAAAGGAATATTTCACCGCAAATTTCCGGTCAAACCCGCATAAAAGAGCGGCCGTTATCGTACTCCCCGATCTGGAGAGCCCGGGAAGGGTTGCTATTCCCTGTGTCACTCCTATCGCCACCGCATCGGGATAGGATGCCTCTCTGGGCTTCTTGCTTCCCTCAGCGGCAAATCCCGACAAAAGAAGTATCCCTCCTGTCCCCAGAAGACATACCCCGGTCACCAGAAGGTTTCCGCTTACCCCTTCCACCACGCTTTTAAGCAGCGCTCCTATAATGGCCGTAGGGATAGTTGATACGATGATCAGGATAACAAACCTCCGGTAGGAAGAGGTGGCAAGTTTTTTATAAGGAAGCTTTTCCTTTGAAAACAGGTTCCTGAAAAACCTTATGCCATTCCTCACGCAATCGGAAACGATCTTGAAGAACTCGGTGATCATGCGGATGATGTCTTTATAATACACAAGAAATACCGCTATGAGCGTAGCAACATGCAAAAGCACGTCAAAAAGTATGCCCATTTCGGTATCTATCTTCAGTATGTTTTTAAATATAGCCAGGTGCCCGGAGCTGCTGACCGGCAGAAACTCCGTAAGGCCCTGTACGATCCCCATTATAATGGCCTGAGAAAAGGACATCTCATCCTCCGAAAGGATCCGGCTCCGAATAAAGCACAGCTATCATCGGCCGGTCCGTATCTGCAACTTGAATATTATATCACAAATCCCGGAAAATTAAACAGCTGTTTATCCACAGGTAAATATTGTTACCGAAAGAGGCGCAGCCTTGATCTTTATTGAATGATCCCTGCCGTCGCATCTTTCCTTCTTTGCGGTCTTTACCCGAGGATTGACATTTCCGCCGCCGCCGTATTTTGCAGCATCGGAATTAAATATCTCCTTGTATTTGCCTTCCTTCGGAACGCCTATCCTGTAATCCGAGAATAATATATTCGCAAAGTTAAGGACCACCAGAAGCTCTTCGTTTGCGGATCTTCTCAGGAAAACGATCACATTGTCGTTTGCGGCGGTATTGTTGACCCACTCAAAACCGTCTTCCTCACAGTCCCGTTCGAAAAGAGCCGGATGTTCCCTGTAAAAATGCATCAGATCCTTAATATACAGATTGAATTTCTGATTCTCCTCCGGCTTAAGGATCGAGGCATCCAGAGGAGTCTTTCCGTCCCATACAGACTCGGCGCCCATATCCTGCCCCATAAAGCATAAGCTCTTTCCGGGATGGGTCATCAAAAATCCGAAAGCCGCCCTGAGGTTTGCAAATTTATTCGGCATCCCTCCCGGCATTTTCAAAAGCAGCGAGGAAATGCCCTCCTCCGACTCCACATCCCTTCTTGAGAACGGAAGGATAAACCTTTCGGAGGTATAGTAACTCAGACTGAATATCAGCTCGCCGTAATGATGGGTACGGAAGAAGGGGTCAAAGCTTAAAAATTCGATAAAGTCGCCTGTAAATCCCTTATCCAGCTTATAATCAAAGCCAAGGCCATCCTCCTTCTGTGAAGCGGTGACCTTTCCCCAGGTCTTTAAACCATCCGCGATAATAACGGATCCGTCCTTTAAAGACGCATGTACTGAATTAAGCTTCTTTAGAAAATCAATGGCATCAAGGTTTTCCTTGCCCCCGAGCCTGTTAGGCAGCCACTGTCCCGGTTCCTTATAATAATCCAGATAGATCATCTCATCCAGGGAATCGATCTTTAAGCCGTCCGCATGAAATTCTTCCAGCCAGTACAGGGCATTGCCTGTCAGGTAGCATGCCACCTGGGGACGGGCATAATTATAGTTTAAAGTACCTCTCTTCCCGTTATAGCGCTGACGCATGTCAAGGTGTCCGTAAAGACAGGTTCCGTCAAATTCCGAAAGTCCCTCGCTCTCCGCGGTAAAGTAGCCCCCTACCCAGTCAAGGATGACTCCGATACCCTCGCGGTGGAAAAGGTCGATAAGATATTTCAGATCATCCGGCCTTCCCAGGGCGGATTGCGGTGCATAGATCGAGGATATCTCATAGGCATCAGCCCCCTGTAAATGTTCCATGACAGGCATTAGCTCGACATGAGTATACCCCATCTCCTTAATGTAATCCGCGGCCTGATCCGCAAGCTCTCTGTAATTTCTTTCACAGCCGCCGGTAAGGAAAAAGGTATTGAGATCCATCTCATAAATCGAAAGAGGCCTTCCTGAAGCTGCCGTCTTTTCCTTTTTCTTCTTTCCTCCGGGTAAAGCCCCTTTAAGGCTGTCAGAGCCCGAGCGTTCCTTCATCCAGACTTCATCGTCAAACTTGAAGCTGCTTTCGTATACCACCGAAGCGCCCTCTGCTCCCTTCCCGGACTCAAAGGCATAGGGATCCTTTTTGATCTTTACGGTGCGTCCTTTAAGCCTCAGCTCGTATTTATATTCATCTCCGTCCTTTATCCCGGGGATAAAGAGCTCGAAGATCCCGGAATCGCCCATCCTTCTCATCTGATGGACCCTGCCGTCCCATCCGTTAAAGTCTCCTACCACGCTCACTCTTACGGCATTGGGCGCCCATACGGCAAAGCTTGTACCCTTTATGCCGTCTATCTCCCTTACATGGGCTCCCAGGATCCTGTATATCCTGTAATTAACCCCGTTTTCAAAGCTCTCGATATCCCTCTGGGATATTACCGGTGAGAAGCTGTAGGGATCATATATCTCTTCCGTAGTATCATCGTCGCGGGTAACCCTGAAGCAGTAATTGAACCTCTGTTTTTTGTCTCTTCGTATCAGAACGGCATAAAACCCTGCCTCGTCCATCAGTTCCATGTCGTACTCATTGATACTTCTGCCTATCTGGACAAGGGCGGATACCTTCTTCACATTCGGAAAAAACGCCTGTATAAGGATCCCGTCCTTTACAAAATGACCTCCCAGCAGCTCGTGAGGCCTGTCCTCCTCCGCATATACCAGAGCCTCTATCTCAGGCCAGTCCATCATTTTATATAGCTTTTTATCCATCTTATATCCCCTGTGCCTCTATGATCTTATCGGTTCAAAACCAAAATCTAAAATATTTTACCATACGATAATCTGAAATTCCAGTCCTTCTTATTCCACGCGATTGAAGCCAATGTTACTATTCACAGCCGAATCGCGCTTTTGATGAAATTATCCGGTCTGAAAAACAGACCGGATCGGAACGATCCGGGGATCGTTCCGATTCGCACAATTTGCACAGCAAATTGGCGAGGGCTGCGCGATTACGGG
>DNAD01000163.1 GCA_003484785.1 Lachnospiraceae bacterium | reverse complement strand
GTGGGGCAAAAAAAACTATCTCTGTAAAGGGTATGCTGCTTTTTTCAGTCATATCACTGCGGTAAAATGACCCATGGGCCATTACCATAATCCAAGCAGAAGAAGGACTCCGGGGATCCAGGCTGTTACCACGCCTTCGAAGATCTGAAGGCAGGGTACGGCCTTTCCGAAATCTTTTTTAAGTATGTCCGTAAAGAAGGAGCTGGCCCAGAGCACCGCCCAAAGCCACCAGATCACTGCCCATCTGATATCCGCCGTTATGCCGAGCGCATCGCTTCCCGTTATTCCTTCAACAATACCGAATATCACGGCGTTTACGGCCACAAACAGGGAAAACCAGGCGAGGGGCCTGTTGTCCAGGTCAAAGATGCTGTTGATCGCCACGAACAGATAGGTGAAGCAGAACAGAAGACCGGTTCCGGCCGCGTAGTAATTACCCTGGATAAGGCTGACAAAATTGATAAATAAGGACAGGCCGCCGGTAAACAGATTCATGACGGCCGCAGCCTTTTTATCGATACCGCATAAGCTGCAGATTCCGTTATTGATCAGCACAATCCCTACGAACAGCAAACATACACCCAGCATTTCCATACCTCCTCAATTATAGTGAACTAAACCCGATTCCTGATATTTATGAACAGTTCCTTATGGGAAAATAACCCGTGAACGGTATAAAGATTATATCATATCTTCCTGAACGGAATCAATCGCACTAAACTGCGGGAAACGGTCGTGAATGGTAACGTAATTCGCTATATTCCTCCAAAATACAAAATTAACAAAATCGACAAATCTGACCAACTTCAAAAACTGTATATGTTGTGACGAAAGATATGATATACTTAAACTGTATTAAGTCATATCAGTTTTGCTTTTCATGGAGGAAGAAGTATGAAAAGAATAATTGCAATGCTTACCGTTGCCGGGGTATTGTTCTGTTCGTGGCCGGCACAGATTCAGGCGGCGCAGGAAAAGGATGCAAAGGCAGCCGAAACGGCTGCCGATGAGAACGCTTCGGAGACAGCGGGGCAAACCGCAGATGTTTTCGCTGCAAAGGACAATATCGTAACAACGAAGCACAGCGCTGTCATTCAGGGCAAGAACATTCCCTATACCGCAGAAACAGGGACTATGGTTCTTGAAACCGGAGGAAAGGCCTGTGAGATGTTTTATGTGGCTTATACCAGGGATGACGTAAAGAACGTAAAGGATCGTCCCGTTACCTTTGCCTTTAACGGAGGACCGGGCGCAAGCTGCTTCTATATTCAGTTTGGCTGCATGGGCCCCAGACGTTCTGATGTTGACGAAAAAGGAAGTGCCAAAACCTTTCCGGCAAAGATCGTGGATAATGAAAACTCACTTCTGGACATGACGGATCTGGTTTTCATCGATCCTGTCGGTACCGGCTATTCCAGAGCCCTTAATGACGATGAGTCTTCGGAGTTTTTCGGTTATGAGGAAGATATCCGTTCGGTGGGGGATTTTATCCGTCAGTATATTAACCGGCATAAGAGATGGGGCTCTCCGAAATATATCGCCGGGGAATCCTATGGAACCGCCAGGGCCGTCGGCCTGTGCTCATATCTTTCTGATCAGTATTCCTTATTTGTTAACGGCCTGATGCTTATCTCCTCTGCCAATGATTTTTATGCTCTTGAGAAGATAGGTTCAAATGAGATCATCTATGCAAACTATGTTCCCACCTTTGCGGCTGATGCCTGGTATCATGGCAGGCTGTCAAAGGATTATCAGGACAGAGAGCTTGAGGATTACCTTGAGGACGTGCGCAGCTTTGTGGAAACAGAGCTTTGGCCTGCACTGTTTTTGGGGAGAAAGCTTACGGCGGAAAGAAAGGAAGCGGTTGCCGGAAAGCTGTCGGGATATATCGGGGTGTCAAAGGAATTTGTACTGAAGAATAATCTCAGGATCACTCTGGACGATTTCTGCAGCGAGCTCTTAAAGGACAAAAAACTGATGGTCGGGCGTATCGACGCACGTATAACCGGACCTGTTACCGAAGGATCCCTCGGGGATGGTTCTTCCGATCCCTCCGCGTTCATGACCGATATATCGCTTTTAGGACCTTATCTGGATTACGTTACCTCAGAGCTGGGATATGAAACAGACAGGCCCTTTATACCCCTTTCCGCTGATGTGAACACAGCATGGGATTTCGGTGACAGTATGCCTTCTCAGGAAGAGACGATATATGACTGTATGTCCCATAACCCGTACTTAAAGGTTTGGGTGCTTTGCGGCTACTATGACGGCGCAACACCCTTCTATGCGGCGGAATGGATGTTCAACCATGTCTTTTTGAACGAGGACGTTGAGGATAATCTGCAGTTTACCTATTATCACTCGGGGCACATGATCTACATGGAGAAGAATTCCTTCGATAAGTTCAGGAAAGATGCGGAAAAATGGTATAAATAGACTATCAGATAATTAAAACACAAGGAGGTTTACAAGATGGCAAAAACATCAGACAACGGTCAGAAAACAGGCAAGATCAGTGTACAGCTGCTGAGTATCCTTATCCCGATGATAGCATTGTTCATCATCTCGGTGGCAGTGATCATTTTCATTAATTCAAGGTCTATCATAACAGAGCAGGGCATGAGCAGGCTGGAAGAGGAGTCTCAGGCAAACTCAAACGACATAGCGGCTACTATGGCAAACATCGTGGGCTACTATGACGGTCTTTCAGATCTTCTGGAATCCTCATCCTACAGCAGCAATGATGAGATAAAGGCGGCTCTCCTTCCCGGGATGAAAAAATATCCCGGCATGGTAAATGATGTGTATGTTGCTTTCCCGGACAAGACCTTCATAGATGGCGGCGACTGGGTTCCGGATGCGGATTATGACCCTACGACCAGAGGCTGGTATCAGGAGGGAATGAAGCATCATAATATCATTCTCGGCGATCCCGGGATAGACATGGATACAAAGGAAGCGGTTGTAAATGGTATCAGAACCGTCAATTTCGCGGATGGCCGCACAGGCGTGATCTCTACCGATATCTTCTTAAAGAGCATCTCAAGCGCCGTGGGCGGATATACACCTCTGGGCAGCGGACAGAGCATGCTGTTTGCAGCCGGATCCATCATAGGTACTCCCAATGAGAGCTACCTTGGCGCCAATGCATCGGATCTTACGGGTGATCCCTTTATCCAGTCTGTTTACAGGGATGTACAGGGAGGAAAAGACGGGCAGGTAGATACGATAAAGGGCAATGACGGTCAGGATTATTATGTGTCCTTTGAAAAGGTTAAGGGTACCGAATGGACGCTTGTGTCATATGTTAAGAAAAATGATGTATTAAAGGAGCTGAATCAGCTCAGCCTGATCACGGTGATCCTTGTTGTGATAATGCTTGTTGTAAGCTCCCTCATCATTCTGCTGCTTGTAAAGAAAAAGATCACCGAGCCGGTAAACAATCTGACCGCGACCATCACAAAGATCTCCGAGGGTGACTTTACCGTAAATATCAACAGGGGCGGCAACAATGAGATCGGCGTAATGAACAACAGGATGTTTGATTATGTGAAGAGGATGCGTTCTACCCTCGGAGAAATGAAGTCCGTAGCGCAGGGGCTTTCCCATGAGGCAGACGACAGCATGAATTCCGCGGAATCCATGAGCCGCCAGGCGGGAGAGCAGAGCACATCCATGGAACAGATCCGCAGCGCAATGGAGGGTGTTGCAAACTCGGTTACCGAGCTGGCTACCAATGCAACCGAGCTGGCTCAGTCTGTAAGCGAGATGAGCGAACAGGGCGAGAGCACACAGCGCATAATGGATGAGCTGATCGTAAAGGCTCGTAAAGGGCAGGAGGATATGAATAATGTTCAGACCAATATGGACTCTATTTCTGCGTCCATGAATGAGATGAGCATCGTTGTGGCTTCCGTGGACGAAGCCGCACAGAGGATCAATTCCATAGTTGAGATGATCAATTCGATCTCCTCCCAGACAAACCTTCTTTCGCTTAACGCTTCCATCGAGGCCGCTCGGGCGGGGGAGGCAGGAAGAGGCTTCGCCGTGGTTGCCTCAGAGATCGGAAATCTGGCAAGCGACAGCGCCAATGCCACGACCGAGATAGGCAATATCATAAAGAATATCACCGAGCAGATAAAAACGCTTTCAAAGCGTTCCGAATCCAGTATGGTCGATATAGCTTCAAGTAATGAAGCAGTGAGTGAGACCGGAAAAACCTTTGCCGATATCTTTAAGGCTCTGGATGAAGCAGGAAGTACCGTCAATGATATGGTCGGTAAGATGAATAAGGTAAATGATATAGCCACTTCCGTAGCTGCTATCGCAGAGGAACAGTCGGCAAGCACTGAAGAGGTTACGGCAACGGTTGAGACTGCCGCGATCACCGCGCAGAACGTTGCCGATGAAAGCCGTACCGTTGATAACAGTGCCTCTACCGTGGCGGAATCCTCCTCGCGTATAGGTGAGTTTGTTGATTCCTTCACTCTGTGAATTGTAACAGTTTTCTTCCCTGCTCGATTTATATGGCACGAACTATTCTTCTGTGGTAAGATGTTCGGTAGAAAAGTTATGTGTATGTGAAAAATGTGCCAATACAGACGGTATTATCGGAATAAGGAGACGGTTCAGATGGCTAAGTGCCTAAGATGCGGGAAAACAGTAAATGACTCTGCGGCTAAATGCCCATATTGCGGATATACGTTGAAAAAGAGACCGAGGCCTTCTGCCGGGGCGGATGAGCCGCAGGCCAAAAAGAGGCCTGCGCCCGGCGGCAATGTAAGCGAGGCGGGAGCAAAAAAGACCTCCGGGGCTTCTGCCGGTGCCGACAGGCCGCAGGCTAAGAAAAGGCCCGGGCCTTCCGCCGGCGCAAATGAATCTCCGGTCAGGAAAAGACCGGCTGCTTCGGGAAACGTTAAGGAGGGACAGGCCGTAAGGAGACCGATGGCTTCCTACGACGAGGAGGAGCCCGGGGCAAAAGGTGCATCATCGCCTGAGCGTGAGGAAAACAGCAGCGCGGAAAGGAAGACATCAAAGCCCGGCGGGGCCATGATAGGGACGTTTATAGGGATAGCCGTGCTTACTGTCTGTGTCGTGATCATGATCATCCTTCGGGTAAAAAGTGAGCGTGAAAACGTCAATGATAAATATACCGAAGCGGCAGAGAGCTACAACCTGGCCGTGGAAGGTTATAATATGGCAGTGGAGAGCTATAATGCAAAGGTTAACGAGATCATCTCGGCAAACGAGAGCTTAAGCTCTGCCATTGATTCGGCCAGGGCAGTGGCGGAAAGCGGAGAGATCCCTTATGAGGAGGATAAGCTGACCACACTGAACAATACCCTTAATGAGGCTTCGAATGCAATGGCTGCCGTTCCCGAATCAAAGGAAGGGCTGGATAACTACCCGACCTCGATGGACGGATCAAAATCAGGGAAGCAGAAGGTGTTTAATGAAATCCTGATGCTTGAGGATATGACCGAAAAGCTTGGGGATATGGCAAATGAGATAAGAACACAGGAGGCGTCGCTTAACCTTCCCGACTATTCACAGTATGAATCGGATCTTCTTTTGCAGCAGAATGAGCTTGAGAACAGCTATACCATCAAAAGACAGATCACTGCTCCGGATCAGGGCTTTGTGATGGGCAGGATCATGAACGTGGAAAACGTGGCGGATACGGCGCTGATAGCGGAAGAGAGCAACCCTGAGGAAGAGCCTGCGCGCCCCGGAGGGTATATGTATACCGTTTATTTCAGCACCCCGCTGCTGGGGACGGAAAATCTCGACGCAGACGGTATCTTAAAGACAGGCCTTAACAGCGGAGGCGCTGTTGAGGTATACTCTGCGGAAGGGGATGCCATAAGCAGAAATGATTATTACACAACCCTTGATACCGAGGAGGCGGTCTTAAATCTCCACCAGGTTCTGGGAAGCATGGTCATAAGGGTGTCCGATAAGCTTGAGGCCGCGGACAAGGAGGCCCTTGCAGCCGGTATCAGGGATGCTCTGATGCGGGTTGATTAAGGAACTGTTGAAAAATAAGGCAGGGGATTATCCGCCCCTGCCTCATTTGTTTTTGAGGATCATTCCTCATCTTCATAAAGCTCGTCGTATTCCTCACTGTCCAGGAACTCATCGAAGGCGTCAATGGCGGCATCGTATTCCTCATCGTCCTCGATATATTCCAGCTCCGGTTCCTCATTGGGGTCGTCAGGGTTTTCATGGTAGCGGTATATCCATACCTCTCCGTTTTTACTGGCCCCCTTGTCATCAAGAGGGAGCAGGGCAATATAGTCCCTTTCGTTCATCTCAAAGATCGTGATGACCGCGCAGTCTGTGCTGGTACCGTCATCGAGCTCGAGGGTAACGAGCATTTCCTCATCGATCTCTTCATCAATATCACCTTCAACTTCAATTTCGATTTCCTCATTAAGCCTGTCTTTATCGGACATATGCAAAAACCTCCTTAATTTCATGAATAATTGACAGTATCTTTTTGTGAGCAAGCCCAAGCAGATCCTTTAAATTATTCCATGACACGTGATTGGTAACTTTATAATCAATAAACTACCACACTTCCTTGAAAAAATAAATATAAACTGATAGAATATAACATATCCTTAAATGTAATCGGAGGAAGGGAAATATGAGCTTAATCCCGGATGAAAGTGATAAGATCGAAAGCCTCAGGGCTCTTATCAAGGATAATAATAACATAGTTGCGATGCTCGGGGTAGGGATGGAGATTGAATGCGGGCTCAAAAATCTCTTCAGCAGCGAGGAATGCTACAGGATCGAGGAAGAATACGGCCTGTCCCCTGAGGAGCTGTTTTCCGCGGCCTTTTATACTACAAAAAAACAGAAATTCTATAATTTCTATAAAAAAGAGATACTGGACAGAGAGGCCTCTCCGGGGCCCGGTTATTTTGCGGTAAAAAAGCTGCAGGAAATGGGAAAGCTCTCCGCCTGCATAGTTCATAATATCAGCGGGCTGGCCGATGAGGCCGGTATCTTTAATATCATAGATATCAGAGGCAACATAAGGGTCAATGAATGTCCCAAATGCTACAGAGGCTATTCTCTCAAATATATGAAGGAATCAAAGGGAATACCCCTCTGCAGAGAGTGCCAGGTTCCCATAAGGCCCCGTGTGCTCCTTCGCGGTGAGATGATGAGAAACGACCTTATGACAATGGCCGCGGATGCCGTCAGGGACGCTTCGATGGTTCTCATACTCGGTACAAAGATGAACGACCCCCTGGTCAGCTCTTTCCTTCAGTATTATGAAGGAGAGCATGTTGCCCTGATCACTCTGCACAAACACTTCAGCGATGATCTCGCTGAAATATGTATACATGGAAAGGTGGATGAGATACTTCCTCAGGTGATATAGGAAATCCCTGCTCACCGGGAAGGATCCCGGGAGGAAAGGACGGGCTCTTTGTCCTGCCTTCCGCAGACAGACTATGAACTATAGTATACAGAACGGTGTATCATACGAATTCGGCGCTGCGGCACTTGGCGGCAATGGCGTCAATTTCTGTTTTGCGGCTTCAGGCTGCAGGACGCTTTTTTTGTGCGTGTATGACCTTGACGGAAAGCTTTTGTTAAGGGTCGACATGCTGAAATATCACTGCTTCGGGAATGTATACAGTGTGTATATTGAACCGGTCTCCTTCAGGGATATCTATTATTCCATAGAGAAGGACGGCAGGATATTAAAGGACAGTTACCTGAAAAACGTCCTTAAGGTCAGAAAATGGGGAGATGCAAGGAAAAAGGGCCATATAGATCCCGCAATGGTGTATGACAGGGACTATGACTGGGAGGGCGACCTGCCGCTTAAGCTCGACTATAATGATATCATAGCCTATGAGCTTCATGTAAGGGGATTTACGAGGCACACTTCTTCACAGGTGGCCCACAGAGGAACCTACCTCGGGGTAACGGAGAAGCTTGACTATCTAAAGGAGCTCGGCATCAATCAGCTGGTTCTCATGCCCTCGTATTTCTTCTATGAGTTCGACTCCGAAAACCCCATCCGGTCGGATGTGATATATTATGCCGGGGAGAAAGAGCAGGCACGGGAAAAGCTTAATTACTGGGGCTTTAAGGATGCGTTCTTTTTCCTGCCCAAGCCCGAGTATTCATCGGCAGGCGATTTTATCCGGGAATTCAAGGATATGGTGAAGGCGGCCCATAAAGCCGGCATAGAGATCGTCATGCGCTTTTATTTCCCCGACGGCGTAAACAGGAACATAATCATTCCGTGCCTTGAACACTGGGTAAGGGAATATCATATTGACGGGTTCTTCCTTATGGGAAATTCTCTTCCCATGGATCTCATCCTTACGAACGACGTTCTTTCGGATACAAGGCTGTATTATGACGGCTTTGACAGAGGCTGGGCGGTTCTTAACGCTGCTTACAGGGTCAACCGTTTTCCCGCGCTTTGCAGCCGTGAATATATGACCGTTGCCCGCAGGTTTTTAAAAAGCGACGAAGACATGATCAACTCTTTCATAAATGCGCAGTCAGACAATCCTGCGGATCTTAGGAGAGTCAATTATATAACCTGCTATGAGGGCTTTACCTTAAACGATCTGGTTTCCTATGACTACAAACATAATGAGGAGAACGGGGAGGACAACAGGGACGGAGAGGACTACAATTACAGCTGGAACTGCGGGGTTGAAGGCACAACGAAAAAGAAGAATATCATAAGCCTGAGGCTTAAGCAGATGAAGAACATTATGACGATGCTGCTTATGGCCAGAGGCGTGCCGATGCTTCGGGCGGGCGACGAGTTTATGAATACCCAGGGCGGGAACAATAACCCCTATGGCCAGGACAACAAGGTCAGCTGGCTGGTATGGAAGGATACGAATCAGTCCCGGGAGCTTCTAAGCTATGTAAAGGAGCTGATAGCCTTCAGAAAAAATCATCCCGTCGTTCACATGCCAAGCGAGCCCAGGTTTATGGACTCCCTTTCCTGCGGCTATCCGGATCTGTCATATCATGCGGAGCAGGCCTGGTATCCGAAGCTCTATAACCATATAAGGCATATCGGGATAATGTACTGCGGAAAATACGCAAAGAGGCCTGACGGAAGCAATGATGATTTCATATACATTGCCTATAACATGCATTGGGAGAGCCATGAATTTGCCCTGCCCAAGCTTCCGAAGGGAGAGACCTGGACTGCCTGCATCTCAAGTGATGCACAGCACGAGCAGGAATATGCACAAAGCCTTAAGGAAAAAACCGACAGTATCACCGTGGAGGCGCGGTCCATACTGATATTGAGGTCCACAGGCCGTACAGGCTGAGAAGGATATGAAAAAACTGGCATTCACAGCCTGAAGGGCCGTGGACGGCCGCACAAATTCATCCGGACATCATGTAAACAAAAACGGTGTCTTCGGATGAGCAAAAAAGAATTGGATAAGGCAGGCCCGGAGTCTGCCCGGAGGGAAAAATGATCGGAGAAAGAAAAGTACTGTTTTCGGGAATGCAGGCCACAGGGAACCTGACCCTGGGTAATTATCTGGGAGCCCTTAAGAACTGGGTAAACCTTTCGGATGATTATGAATGTTATTATTCTGTAGTGGATATGCATTCCATAACCGTAAGACAGGATCCGGCAGAGCTCAGAAGGAGAGCCAGGGCTCTGCTTACTCTTTATATTGCCGCGGGGCTTGATCCCGAAAAGAGCGTGATCTACTACCAGTCACATGTTAGTGCCCATGCGGAGCTTGCCTGGATATTAAACTGCTATACCTATATGGGTGAACTGAGCCGCATGACCCAGTTTAAGGATAAGTCGGCAAAGCATGCCGATAATATCAATGCCGGGCTGTTTACCTATCCGGTGCTGATGGCCGCCGATATCCTGCTCTACCAGGCCGATCTGGT
>DNAD01000190.1 GCA_003484785.1 Lachnospiraceae bacterium | reverse complement strand
TTCATCTTCCTGGCCAGCGCGTCCGCGCTCGGAATCTGTTTTTCTTCGTTATAGGGCAGCCCAAAGCTCTTGATCAGCTGGATAAAAGCATTCCTCTCGTTTTCGTCAGTCGACCTTTCACCTTCCCCGCCGAAAAGCTTTGCGCATATATAATCCGAATATTTTTTCGCTACATGATCACAGGCCGACCCTACATCCGAAAATCCCGCGCTGGCGGCCAGGGTTCTGCGCATTCTTTTTCTGAATTCTTTCTTGTCATAAATCTCCTGCCCCTGTGCCTGCACTAACAATTCCGCTTCTTTCAAAAATGCATCAAAGCCGAAGTATGAATCGAACATGGTTTTTCGTATTCTTTTTATATCGTACCCGAATATGTTCACAGCGCCTGAGATCACTGTGATTCCCAATCCGACAAAGGTTAATGCCGTTCCGGCCACAGGCACGAACAGGCCGGCGACGCTGAGCCCCGATCCCAGGGTACCCAACCCGCCCGATCTTGTCTTTTTTGCACTGATATCCTTTGACACCTTAAGCATGTTCTTTTCAAATTTAGCCTGCTTTGTGTCTTTTGTCTCCTCACCGGCATTTTTCTTCTTCAGATAAGAAGAGGCTTTGGCGGCGTTGCGGCGATCTAAAAGCCCGGACACCGTATTGTATGTCTCCAGTCCCGTGCTTACGCCCGCAGTGACAGTACCTGCGATCTTAAGCGCAGGAGATACGGTCAGGGTACCCTGCAGAACCTTATCGGCTGCCGATATATACTGCTCAGTCGCCTCAACTCCTTTAATGACCGTCGTTACAGCGCTTGCCCCGGAATTCAGGATCTTTACAACGTTAGCGCCGATATCACCGGCATGCATGTTCGACGTACCCCTTGTAAGGCTGTATATTCCATAGGCCGCTGCAAGGAGACCTCCGACAGCACTGATCCCGCCTGCGGTAACATTGCCGGCAAAAAAGTCCGTATTTGCCAGAAAGCTGTCCTTAAGCTTCCATTCGCCCATACCGGACGCGGAAGGGATGATCTTTTCCACTCCCTGCTGAACAAGATTCACTCCCTCCACAGCCCCTTTTACTACCGTTCCCGTATTTTCCGCGGCCTTTGCTCCGTATTTGGCATAGTATTTCGTATTAGTGCTCAGGTCGCCTACATTGCTGTTTGCGGGGTTATATATATTATTTGATTTTATCTTTCCTTCCTCTGTGAGCTCACCGTATTTTTCAGCCTCTCCGACGGCAACGTCCGCGGCGATCAACTCTTTAAGGTCCGCGGCTGCCTTCTTCCTAAGCTCAATAAGCTCCGCATCAGGCTTTACCTCCTTCTTTTTCTTCTGTTTCTTCAGAAGCTCCTCAGACTTGTCCTTGCATGCCTTTGTGCTTTTAAACACCTGTTCCAGCATATAGGCACGATAAGCTACCTTGTCCTCTTTCAATTTAGTAAGATCTACATACTTATCTGCAGTAACCGGATCGGAACAGCTTTTTACGATCTGCTGGTACTCCCTGTTTATCTGCGATGCCTCGGACAGCTTATGCATGGCTACATACTCACCGCTGAGATGAGAAATAACCTTAAGCCAGTGCGAAACCATTCGCTTCTTAAATTTCGCCAGATCAGGGATGTAATCTGTCTGGGAGACAAAGACGTCATAGAGTTCGGGAGCCTTCCTTTTCTTAGTCTCGATCAGATAGTATATAAAAAGCCTCTCTCTTTTTGTCTTGCTTAAGAGGTTCGAAACCGCTTCCCCATGGTGATTCCTTGCGCCCACGGCCCATCCGACCCATCCGGCATTGCTGTAATTTCGTATGAACCACTGGTCGATGTCATCCACCGCCTTGAGCTGCTCAGGCGTTAAGCCCTTGTCTATCTCCTTTTTCTTAAGCTCCTTTTCAGGCTCCGGCCTCTCATCCATTGCATCCGCATGAGCCCTGGCCAGCTTTGAAATGGGGTCGCTAAAGCCCGAGTGCATTTCTTCATACTTTGTGATCGTGGCATTTTGCAGCTTATACAGATCTGCGGTTCTTATGATCTCGTCTATAGCCTCCGGCCGTTTCTTAATGGGAACAAGTGCTTTATAGATCGCTATATCACGCTCATAGACAGCAAAGAGATGCGCCTTGTCTCTTACCGTGACCCGGTCGAGCCCCTCGCGGTCGGCAAAATGCTTTTTCCATTTATCATAATTTTTAACCAGCTCCGCAAGCTTATTCGGTGCATCATCAGCTTCCTTTTTAGAAACACCGTACGGCATATTACTCTCCGTCACGTTGCCAAGACCCTTTCCTCCGGTCTTCCGATCCAGCCTGTCATAAAACTCCTTCACAAGATCTCTCAGGCTCTCGCAGCCGATCTTTCTTCTGCTTCCTCTGGTGCTGATCTGGGTGCCTCTGTGCTCGTCGAAGTAGGCGTTCGCCGATTCCGAAAGAACAGTTACGGCATCCATAAGCTCTTGTGTAAGAGGAGCTTTTTTCACGTCACCGACCTTCTCAGCAAGCTTCTGGATCCTTAAAAGAGCCGACCGCATCCTGTTGTAATATGGCTTCTCATCCTTCTCGCGTTTAAAGCTGTAATTAATGTCATTCAGGATTTCCGGCAGCTTATTGCGGCCCTTAAAGATCTCGCCAAAGAGGGTATTCACAGAGGTGTCAAACTGCTCCGCTGCCTTTCTTTCAGCCTCCCTTCTTTCAGCTTCTTTTTGCGCCTGCTCCCACTCAGATACTTCTTGTGCGGCATCACCCAGCTGCTTTTTTTCAACCTGCATATTCTTAACGGGAATATAGGCCATCTGAGTCACGTCCTCTATCCCCTCCGCATTGCCGTCTGCGTCCTTCGAAACAACTACGCCGCCTGTGAGGCCTATGGAGGGATAAAAATCTTCAAAGGTCTCTGCTTTCACCTGATAGCCCTTATCCGCATCATGTTTCAGGTTGGGGTATTCCTTTTCCATTTCCTGAGGTTCTTTTATATCAGAGAGCCAGTTGATCTCCAGTCCTCTTCCCCGTTTTATAAGGCTGTCAAGCTTTACGGTCTTTGCCTTCCCTTTATAGCCGGAAGAATCATAAACCGTAAGCTCATCGTCCTTTATTCCGGTTATTGTCACATAATGTGAATACCCTCTCTCTGTAATAAGGACACCTGCCACGCCTCCCTCTGTAATGATCCGGCTTATTTTATCTGTAAAAAGCGCCCTGTAATTGCGTAATTTGGTCTCTTCCTTCTCCTTTGCTTCCTTTGCATCGACTTCGGGAACAGTAATATTGTATCTGTTAAGCATCACATTCTCGATTTCATTCTCAGCGAGCTTTTCCATCAGGAAATCGCCCATGTCGAAAAGGCTTCCGAATTCTTCCTTACCTTCTCCGGCATAGGAAGCCAAATACTTAATAGAACTGTTATATGCTACTATATCCAGCCCCGCCTTATTGTTCGGATCATATTTCCTCACCTGAGGCTTGAAGTTTCTCATATTCCACTGGTCATACCGTTTGACTACCTGCTTCTCCCCCTTCTTTCTGGAAATAAAATGATTAAGCAGTGCGGTACCCGTAACAGCATAGCAATTGTTTGCGCCCTGACTTTCATAGACGGCATCCATTCCTGTGATATCCGTCTTCACATCATACTTTGTGAAGGGGATCTCATAGTAATTATCGGCATTCATCAGGGCTTTCTTTTCCACAGCTTTTTCTGCCTTCTTCTCCGCCTTTACTTCGACTTCCCCGGCTTTTTTCTCTTTTTCCACCGGCTGTATCTCGAAGTCATCAAGGTCGTCAAGCTCCTCATCCTTCTCATTGATCTTCGCTTTTTCTTCGGCTTTCTCCTCCTTCACATCCTGCTCTTTTTCGGAAGCCTTCTTCTCTTCGACCTTCTCTGCCTTCTTCTCTTCCACTG
>DNAD01000143.1:5246-5472 GCA_003484785.1 Lachnospiraceae bacterium | reverse complement strand
GGTCTTTCCCAGCCCCTCATCCAGAATGGTCTGGAGCTCCTTGATGATGGCAGCGTTATCGTTTGTGCCCTCATCGGAGGTCTCCTGTATCGTATCCTTATATTCCTCAAGGGCGTCAAGGGTCTGGAACAGAACATCGATAAGCCTTGAGCTTACCTTCATATTTCCGGCTCTGATCTCGGTAAATACGTTTTCCATGTCATGGGTAAGATTCTGCATCCTTTTA
>DNAD01000143.1:3060-5204 GCA_003484785.1 Lachnospiraceae bacterium | reverse complement strand
TTATAACCCATGGTTCCCGCCATACCCTTAAGGGAGTGAGCCGCCCTGAAGATCTCATTTATCGTATCCTCATTTTCCGGCTCATTCTCAAGGATCATCAGCTGGTCGCTTAAGTTCTGTAAATGCTCGGTAGTTTCATCAAGAAAGATTTCCAAATACTGGTTAACATCCATACTAGTAAACCCCCACGTTCTTAATAATATGTTCTGCGATCATTTCCAGAGGAACAACCTCGTTCACCGCACCGGCAAGAGTTATCGCCTTCGGCATGCCGTAAACCGTGCTTGTCTCCTCATCCTGTGCTATAACGCGTACGTTCTTCTTCTTTTTGAGATTAAGTATACCGGCGGTTCCATCGCTTCCCATACCGGTCATGACAACACAGACGACTTCATCGAATCTGGAATTGGCCAGCGACTCATACATGTAGTTGGCGCAGGGCTTGACTCCCTCTCTGGTGGGCTCGTCGGAATACCTGATAACATAGGTATCCCCGCTCTTGTAGTCCAGATTCATGTGAAAGCCTCCCTGGGCGATATATACATGTCCCTGCTTTATGATCTCTCCGTCCACAGCCTCCGTGACCGGGATCTCTCCGAGAGCGGTAAGCCTTTCCGCCAGGGATTTTGTAAAGCCCTTCGGCATATGCTGTACAAGAAGGACCGGTGCCCTGAGATTTTTAGGGAGCTTGGGGATCACCGACTGAAGCGCCCTGGGCCCTCCGGTAGAGCTTGCTATGGCCACTATCTTTTTACCCATCCGCGCCGGGATATCATGGACAAGCCTGGAAATATCCTCGGTCTTTCCGATCCTGCCGTTGCTTATGCTCTCAAGATGCTTTCTTGTCTCCGTGGTCATGCTCACCGCGGAGGTCGTCGTTCTCTGAAGAGTACTGCTCCTTGCCGGTGAGGTTCTTGCCATATGCCTCCCGGCCGCAGCCATGTGGGAGGGACTCGCAAGAGTCACAGCATGAAGGGTATTGAGAAAATGGATCCTAAAATCATTAGCCCTGGCGCCGGCAACATTCTCCGGTTTTTTTATGAAGTCAACGGCTCCGAGATCCAGCGCCTCGATAGTCTCCCTGGCGCCCTCGCCCGTAGCGGTGCTGGCCATAAGGACGTTGGCGTAGACCCTGCTGTTCTGCATTTCCTTAAGCATTTCCAGCCCTGTCATCTTCGGCATGTACACATCAAGCACGACTGCGTCGTACTTATGCGCGGTAACAAGCTTAAAGCCTTCCGAACCGTCCCTGGCAGTATCCGTCACTTCGAATCTGTCATCGGAATTAATTATATCACACAACACCCTTCTCATGAGTGCAGAATCATCAACAACCAGTATTTTTTTCTTCATGAGTTTCAACCCTTTTCCCTGCGTCTTATTTTTCTTTCTTCCTCAAAGATATAACGGATGATGCTCTCTCTGTCGTCCCTGGGAATATGTATGAACTGCATCCTGTGCTCAAAAGCTCCCGGATTGTTCTTCATGGGCTGTGAAAAGAGCACTCTTCCATGCAGACTGTATTCGTTCATCTTACCGCTGACAAAGAGTGAGAAGCGGAACATCACTTCAGACCCGACGGGATACTGGGTTCTGGAAATGAACCTTGCCCCTCCTCCGGAGATGTCGACCATGACCCCGTTGTCAAAGGTGATATCCGTATCTATTATCTCTACCTCCTCCGTCGAATGATCCTCGCTGTCATCGGCCACCTTTCTGGCCTTCATCTCAAGGACGGTATTCAGTCTGTAGTACTCTCTTCTCTGATACTTTGAAAGATCGGTGGTAAGCTCCATCAGAAGAACAAAAACATTGTTGTTCCTGCTGCGCTCAACCACCCTTGAAAGGCACTGGTACAGACCGTTTTTAGTATAGAAGCAGAGATTATACTCCCTGTCCACCGGAAGAAGTATCACCTTCCCCTGCTCAAGGGGCATGGCGATCTTTATCTGATCCTCGGAAACGATATCATAGACCATGCTCCGGTACTGCCGCTTTTCCGATTCCTTCCCCGACCTCTGAATAGTTTCTATATCCAGCTTGTCGCCCTCTTTGATATACTTTGAGAGCGTGAACTCCTTTTTTTCTTTTCTGAATGCCATTTTCCCCCCCTTACTGCGCCGGTTTGCAAAGCAAACCGTGCG
>DNAD01000143.1:0-2992 GCA_003484785.1 Lachnospiraceae bacterium | reverse complement strand
TCGGATCATGAAAACTTCTTTCCCCTTACCATATTTGCGAAAAAGCCAGCCATTCCGTGCCTGGTGTAGGCTGCCACCGGTTCCTTCCCCGTCAATGAATTTGCGATATTTTCAAAGGCCAGGGACGATTTTGCCTTTGGATTCTCTATGGAAATGGGTGTCTGCTGCATGATGGCCTTCATAAGCTGGGGATCCTCAGGCACATATCCCAGATACTGAAGCGGCATCTTTAAGTACCTGCTGACCACCGCGCTCAGCTTTCCGAAGATCTGCCTGCCCTCCTCCGGTCCCGAGACCTTGTTTGCGATAACCTTTACCGCCGTCATCTCCCTGTTATACATGGGGTGGCGGCTCAAAGCCTTTAACAGCGAATAGGAATCGGTCAGTGAGGTGGGCTCCGGGGTCATCACCAGAAGTATCTCCCCGCTGGCCACCAGAAACTCAAGCACCGCATCCGATATCCCTGCTCCGGTATCTATTATGATAACGTCCGATATCGAATCCAGCTCTGCCAGGTTCCTTACAAGGTAATTGATATAATCCCTTCCCAGGTTGGAGAGCCCTGCGATACCCGAGCCTCCCGAGATAAAGCCTATCTCCATCGGGCCCATGGTGATTATCTCTCTTATGTTCTTTCCCTGATAGATAAGATCGGACAGGTTATGCTTCGGAACGGCGCCGAACATAACCTCTATGTTGGCAAGCCCGAAATCCGCATCGAAGATTATGACCCTCTTTCCCAGCTTCTTCAGCTGAACCGCAAGGTTTATGGAGACGTTTGATTTACCGACTCCTCCCTTTCCGCTGGTAACGGTGATCACTCTTGCGGCAGGCCTCGGCTGCTCGCCTCTTTTTATTATATTTCTTAACTGCTGCGCCTGATCCATATTACCGACCTCCTAACAGCTGCTTGACCGTAGTCTGAGGCGAAAACGGCGCTATGTCGTCGGGAACGCTCTGACCGCAGGTTATATAGGACATATCGGCTCCCGTGTATTTTTTCAGATTGAACAGATTGCCGTAGGAGACGGTCTCATCAAGCTTTGTAAAGATCAGCTTATAGCCCGTAAACTCACGATAGGCATCCGTTATGCTTAACAGGTCCCTGTATTTCGTTGTGGCAGAGACCACAAGATAGAGATCCTTCTCGATATCCTCATCCACACATTCGATGAACTGGCTTACGCTTTTCTTGAGCTCCTCGTTATGGTGGGAATGCCCTGCGGTATCGACAATGATATAATCGTATTTCTTAAAATCATCTATGGCCTTGACCATCTCCTCCGCCGTATAGATGACCCTGAAGGGCACCTCCAGGATGCCCGCATAGGTTCTCAGCTGCTCTGCCGCCCCTACCCTGTAGGTATCCGCCGTCAGAAGCGCTATCTTCTTTTTGTCATTGACGGTCAGTATGGAGGCTATCTTGGCAATTGTAGTAGTCTTTCCGACACCGGTAGGCCCGATGAAGAAAATGACCTTTACTCCCTCTGCCGCCGGATATATGGTCCTGGGCTGTCCGAACTTAAGTATCATCTTCTGGTACACATTGGCAAGCACATAATCGATCGAGGTGCTCTCATCGGCAACCGACCTGACCTCATCGATTATCTCAGAGGCATATCTCTCCGTAACTTCATTTTCTATAAGTGTATTCTTTATAAGCTCAAGCACCGGGCTTGGCTTTTCCGGTTCCTGCTCTGCTGCGGAGTTTGCCAAAGCGGCCTTTTCCTCTTCTCTGGAAAGCTGCTTTTCTATAAAGGACTGAAGGCTGTCAAGCTTCTCCTCAAGAAGCCTTTCCTTGCCGTCATAGGGCGCAGGATTCGGATTCGGATTTGAATTCAGGTTCGGTTCGGGCTCCATGATTATATTCGGATTATCCAGCATCGGGTTTTTTCCGGGAGTCCGGGCAGGCTTTGGCTTTGGCTTGAAGACAGGCTTTTCCTGCTCCTCCTCCAGGGCAACGGTCACCTCTATCAGGGATTTTTTAAAGATGCTTAAAAAGCCCTTCTTCCGGGCGGTTCTTACATTCATGATGACGACACCGTTCCCCAGCTCCTTTTTGGCCAGAGCAACGGCTTCATCCTCTGTTTTTCCCTGAAATTTCTTGATGATCATTCTGTCTCATCCTCTTGCGCCGGTTTGCAGAGCAAGCCCTGCGCTAAGCTGCCACCATTCCCACCGACTGCAGCTGTATGTCATTGTCAACCTCATTATAGGAGACAACGATAAGATCCTTGAAATAATCCTCTGTAAGCCTCTTGAAATACATCCTTACTATCGGAGATGTTATGATGATGGGGTTCTTTCCAAGATTCTCAAGCTTGGCCACCTCACCCTCCACTGCCTTCATAATAGCCCTGGTCCGCTCGGGATCCAGGGTCAGATAAGCGCCCTGCTCTGTCTGCTTGACGCTGGCCATGATCTCCTGCTCGATCTTCGGATCAAGAGTGACCACGCTGGTGACGTTATCGCCCGTGGAAAAGAACTTGGCCGAGATGGCTCTCTTAAGAGCCTGCCTCACATATTCGGTAAGCACATCCGTATCTCTTGTGACCACTGCATGATCTGCCAGTGTCTCGAATATGGTAATGAGATCCCTTATGGAGATGCCCTCCTTTAACAGATTCTGCAGCACCTTCTGGATCTCTCCGATGCCGAGAAGCTTCGGCGTAAGCTCGTCCACCACGGAAGGATTGGTCTCTTTAACGTTATTGATAAGATTCTGTACATCCTGACGGGTAAGCAGCTCTGCTATATGCTGTCTTACGATCTCGGTCAGGTGGGTGGCGATGATGCTGGGAGGATCCACAACGGTATAGCCCATGCTCTCGGCTCTCTCCCTCTGAGACTCCGTTATCCAGATGGCGGGCAGATGGAAGGAGGGTTCAAAGGTAGGTATTCCGGATATCTCCTCTTCCACAAAGCCCGGGTTCATGGCCATATAGTGGTCAAAGAGGATCTCACCCTCGCTGACCTGTATTCCCTTTATCTT
>DNAD01000142.1 GCA_003484785.1 Lachnospiraceae bacterium | reverse complement strand
GGGTTTTGCCAATATAAATCGCCTTCGCTAAGGAAGAATCGCATAGCGATTCTTCTATGTGAGATTTTTAAAAAAATCTCACGCGGCCTCTGACGAGGAACCGCTGCGATGGACAAACCCCATCTAAAGCCATATGTTATGGTAATTATTCAGTCAGCAAAGCTGACTGAATCGGGACAAACTAAAGTTTGTTCCAAAGCGCGATTCGGTGGTGAATGGTAACTCTTGTTTTACTGCGAACAACTACCTCTGGATAGATAAAGTTATGCCCATAGCACAGATCTTACAACAGATACTCATCATTTTCTGTTATGTGTCGGTTGGTTACACAGCGGGAAAGCTAAAGCTTATAAACCCCGAACAGAGGGTGTTTCTCACACGTTTTTGCTCTTCCCTCGTCCTTCCCTTCACTATCCTCTCCGGCGCAAGCTTAGAGCTTGGCGCTGAGGAATTCAGCAATCTGAAGCAGGCTGTTGCAATGATGTTTATCGTGTTCGGAGGCACGATGGCGCTGAGCCTTATCATTCATAGGCTGATCCATACCGAAAAGAAGCTTGCGGCCGCCATCACGAGCCTTATCACCTTCCCCAACTGTACCTTTCTGGGGCTGCCTCTCTGCCTCGCCCTGTTCGGTGAGATCGCGGTTCTGTATAACTCGGCGGCTATGATTGCCTTTAATGTGCTGTTCTTTGCCATTCAGGTTCCGATGTTTACGGGAGAGCGCTTCAGGCTTAAATCGCTCCTTTCGGTACCGAACATCACCACCGCCCTCCTTCTTGTCATGCTGATACTCGGCCTTCACTGGCCGGCTCCCATACAGACCGTGATCAGCAGTATCGGCACCATGATCACTCCGTTATCTCTTATCATAATCGGGGTGATGCTTTCCGAGAACGATCTGCTTGCCCTCTTTCGGGAAAAGCTGGTTTATCTTGTGGCGCTGTTTCGGAATTTCCTTATTCCGCTTGTTACCATGCTGCTGCTCACGCCTCTTAAGATGGATCTTCAGTCAAAGCTCTGCATACTGGTATTTATATCCTGTCCCTGTGCGACTCTGACTACCATCTATTCGATACAAACCGGAACAAAACCGGAATTGTGTGCCAGATCGGTATTATTTTCCACGATAGTCTTTTCCGTCAGCCTTCCGGCAGTGATGGCTCTCGGTCAGGCTCTGCTGGGATAGCGAATGCGGGACGGATATCGTGTACCTGTCAGATTAGATAAAAATGATCATATACAGTTACTATTGTAACTATAAGCAATCACTAAGAAAAAGGAGTCAGCGATGAACGAAAAAAACAAAAGATGGTTATTCAGCAATGAAGTAAATGGTGAAAACGTCTCCGAAGGCGTGGAGCGCTTTGTCAAGAGCTACACGGACGAGCTGATGGTGGTGGAGAATCATTTTAAAAAGGGATCCGTCGGCGCTCTGCATTCGCACCCCCATACCCAGATAACCTATGTGGTATCCGGGAAATTTGAGTTCACCATCGGAAATGAAAAGAATATTGTTCAGGCCGGGGATACGATGCTGAAAAAAGACGGGATCACCCATGGTTGTGTCTGCCTTGAAGATGGCATCCTCCTGGATATCTTCTCACCCATGAGGGAAGATTTTATTTAGCTGTTACTATTCACAGCCTTTTGGGCTGTGATAGTAACGACAGGCATTCTTCATCCACAAGCTCCGGGATGGGATGTTGTTTCAGATGATCCGGCCATTGACCAACTGTGAGTTCTTTTATCATAAAAAAACCTCATCAAGGAAAACAGATGCCGGGAAACCGGTCTTATCGTTTAACAGTCTGCAGAAAAATATTCTGAAGGGACGGATCGGTCTCAAACACACCGCAGGAGGCGACGGTAACGGTCTTTGCGCTCTCCTTTTCCACTCCCCTCATGGACATGCACATATGCTCGGCTTCGATCATGACCGTTACTCCTTTGGGCTCCAGTACCCCGCTTACGGCCTCCATGATCTCCCAGGTCAGGTTTTCCTGGATCTGCAGCCGCCTTGCATAGGTCTCCACGCATCTGGCAAGCTTGCTTAAGCCGGTCACCTTCCCGTCCGGAACATAACCGATATGTACATAACCAAAAAAAGGAAGCAGATGATGCTCACAAAGGGAATAAAACTTAATATCCTTTTCAATGACTATGCCCTTATTCCGCGTCTCAAAGCATTTCTGAAGATGAACCCGGGCTTCATCGTCCATTCCGCAAAAAAGCTCCCGGCTCATCCTTACTATCCTCTCGGGAGTCTCAATAAGCCCCTCTCTTTCGGGATCCTCTCCTATCCCCTCGAGAAAGAGCCTCACCGCCTCCCTGATCTTATCCTCATTTATCCGATGTTCTTTCATCATATCCTCCAGTGTTGCCATAACAGTATTTATATACTTGAGCACGGATTTTGTCAATCTTTTCAGGCAGAACTGCCTCCATTTATATGGAAATATAGCGGGAAATATGTCATAATCTTTATGTAGCCAGTGTATTCCTACCTGTGAGCAGATATGAGCAAGCAAAAGCAAACACCTGTTATCATTTTCATTACTGTCCTGCTCTTTGCAGTGACCTTCATGGATACCTGGATAGTCTTTCGGCAGACCAGGAAGCAGACCCTTGATTCCGGTATCTACCAGCTCGAGAAGATAAGCGGTGAGCTTATGGGTACCATAGGCGGCGCCCAGAACCTTACCATGCAGCTGGCGCTGATGGCCGGGGATCATACAAAAGACACAGCTTCCCTTGATGAGTTTATCCGCGAAAAAAAGGCAGAGCTAATCAAACAGGACACCGGTGTGTTCAATGTTTACGCCGCAGGAGAAGGCTTTACGCTGATACCTGATTTTGACATGCCCGACGACTATGTGGCAAAGGAGCGCGTCTGGTACACGGGCGCCGCAAAAAGCCCCGGCGTTACCTACGTTTCCTCGCCCTATCAGGACGCGATGACCAAAGAGATGTGTTATACCGTGTCTGTCATGCTGAACGACCTGGATACGGTCCTGGCCGTTGATTATACAATGGAGAACATACAGGCCCATATCGAACAGATGCATGATGAGGGCCAGAGAAATGCCGTTATCGTAACGGATGAGGGTATAATTGCAGGCTGCTCGGAGGACTCTCTTATAGGAATGCCCCTGACTGATGCCCTCCCCGACTACGCGGGAATATTGTCCCTCGCAAAGCAGTCCGATGAGGCCGTGACCCTCAGGATAAAGGACGAGTTTCTTTACGAAAACCTCTTTGCCGACAGATCCGGCTACGGATGGATCCTGATCGTAAGCGAAAGCGACTGGGATCTTTACAGAACCTCATATATCCAGCTGTTTATCACGCTCACCCTTTCCGTTGCTCTTTTCATCATCATACTCATCCTGTATGTCCGCTCCTTCAGGGACAGAAAGCAGGCCGAAAAAGCCCTCTCGTCAAAGGAGGAATTCCTGAACCGGATAACCTCGCGCTTAAACGCCCCCCTTTCAAGGATATTAAAGAGCTCTGACAGGGAAATGCTCAAAGGCTCTCCGGATAACGAGGAAGCCATGGCGGAGATCCATGCTTCCGCCGAAAAGCTTTCCGAAATGATAGGACAGCTCATATCCTATTCAAGCATAGTAAGGAGCGAGCAGGATAAGCATACGGAAGGAGTGCTTGAAAGCGATTCCAGGGTCAGCACGCGATTCCGCACCATTATCCTTATCTTCATGTTCTCGGTCATATGCATTAATCTCTATATCAATATCTCAGCCGGCGTAAAGCTCGGAAACTCCCTTATGAAAAACAAGGCCGAGATCTACGAGTTCCAGCTGGCCGAATGGATAAGTACACAGAAGAGCATTCTTGACATGTTCGTGAACATAATCTCCACCGACCCCGGAATGCTCAGCGATTATGACCGCACAATAAGCTTCTTAAACAATATAACCATGCGATATCCGGAGATATCCGCGACCTATATGTCCAATCCCGCCCTTGATCCCCAGGTATACATGAACACAGGCTGGAAGCCGGAGCCCGGCTGGCAGGTGGCGGAAAGGCCCTGGTATAAGATGACCCTGGCATCAAAGTCCGGCTGGAGCATCTCTGCGCCCTACTACGACGACCAGACCGGCGGATACTGCATCACATTTTCCGAGGCAGTATATGACATATCCACAGGTGAGTTTCTCGGGATCTTCGGGATAGATTTCTTCATGGACAAGCTGATCGACATCCTTGGAGACAGCTATTCCGATTCGGGCTACTCCTTCCTTGTGGACACGGAAGGAAATATAATCAACCATCCATACGGGACCTACCAGATGTCAAGCAGCAGCCAGACCAACATTTCTTCTCTTCCCTACAGCCGTATCAGGGCAGACGGATCGAGCACAATGGTGATAAAGGACTACGACAAAGTCCTTAAGGTTCTCATCGCCTCACAGGATGATATCTCCCGGTTTACCGTTTACAGCGTTTCGGATGTGCGCTCGATCTACGGCAGGATAATCATCTATACCTTCACCGGCCTGTTTACCTCCCTTCTGTGCATCGTGATGGTGTATAAGCTTCTTACCGACCTTATCAACTGGCAGGAAAGATCCAACAGACAGATCAGGGAGGCGGCCGATGCCGCTATTGCCGCAGGCAACGCAAAGAGCCGGTTCCTTGCCCAGATGTCCCACGAGATAAGGACACCCATTAACGCTGTGCTGGGCATGAATGAAATGATCCTCAGAGAGGCCCGAAACCCGGACATCCTTGAGTACGCGTCGAATATCCGGTCAGCGGGCAAAAACCTCCTTGCCATAATCAACAGCATTCTCGATTTCTCAAAGATCGAGGACGGAAAGATGGAGATAATCCCGGTAAAATATGAGCTGGCTGACCTGATAAACAATCTGGTAAACTCTGTCTCGGAAAGAGCAAAGGCCAGGTCACTTGAGCTTGCGGTCAATGTTGACGAAGGCCTGCCCTCGGTCCTTACAGGCGATGATGTGCGGATCACCCAGATCATAATGAACCTTCTTACCAACGCGGTAAAGTATACCGAATCCGGTACGATAACCCTTAGCCTGAGAGAGGAAAAAAGGGAGGAGGGCTTTTCCTTTATCGAAGTTGAGGTTAAGGATACCGGAATAGGCATTAAGGAAGAGGATATGGACAGGCTGTTTGAATCCTTCCAGAGGCTTGACGTGACCAGAAACCGCAGCATAGAGGGCACAGGCCTGGGAATGTCCATCGTTGCAAAGCTCCTTGCCATGATGGGCAGCAGTCTCAAGGTGGAAAGCGTTTACGGCAAGGGCTCCGGTTTTTCCTTTGTCTTAAAGCAGGAGATCGCCTCGGACCAGCCCATAGGCAACTACTCGGAGCGCATCAGGAAGAATAACGGCAGCCGGGATTTGGCAGAGCATCCGGTCTGTAAGGATGCCCGGATCCTTGTGGTGGATGATAACAGCATGAACCTTAAGGTCGTTACAAATCTGATGAAGCTCTATGAGATAACGCCGGACACTGCCTTAAGCGGGGAGGAGACGCTAAAGCTTGCCAAAAAGAACTTTTATCATATCATCTTCCTTGACCATATGATGCCCGGAATGGACGGGATCGAAACTCTTGCCGCCCTTAGAAGCAGCCATCTGATCTCAAAGATAACCACTGTCATCGCTCTTACGGCAAACGCGGTCAGCGGTGCCAGGGAATCCTATTTCGAGGCCGGCTTCGACGATTACCTTTCAAAGCCCATAGAGGTTGACAAGCTTGAAAGGATCCTATTACAATATCTGCCGGGCGACATTGTAAGCATGTCCTCAGAGGAAGTCTCAGCAGAGCCTGTTCTTGAGTTTGCTCCGAAAAGGCCCGCCGATGACCTGAAGCAGTTAAGCGATAACTCCGAACCGGGTATGCCTGACCTGACTGACCTTAACGGATCGCTGAGTACTCCTTCTTCGGAGGACATTATTGACAGGCTCAAAAACGCAGGCGTAAACACGGAAAGCGCTTTGGAATTCTGCGGATATAATACCGGCTTTTATCTGGAGCTTTTGGGGGATCTTGTCTCTTCAAGCTCCGAGAAGCTTAAAGAGCTGGACAAATGCTGCGAGATCATGGATACGGGCGGCTACAGGACGAGTGTTCATTCCATAAAGAGCAGCTTTAAGACACTGGGGCTGACAGAGACAGCCGCCTTTGCCCAGGAGCTTGAGAACGCGGCAAGGGATTCCGATACAGAGCAGCTTAAAAAGAGACATCAGAGCTTTAAGGAACAGTATCTTAAGGATATTGATACTATAAAAAAGCTCCTGGAAGGGGGATAGATCATCGTGAAACAATATGTGGATATAATTCTTGC
>DNAD01000332.1:7245-8240 GCA_003484785.1 Lachnospiraceae bacterium | reverse complement strand
ATTTTGTATTCGGTTTTGAGGGTGTTAACCCTTAACAACATGGAATTATGTATCGGGATAGACTTTTTTAGTCTGTCCTTTTTTTTACTTCAGAAGTATATTAATTATTTTTTTTGAATTGTTGAATTCACATAATATCTTTGATATAATGAGTCTAGTTTTATACCCGTAAACGCAAATAACTGCCGTTATGAATTGATTTTCGTTATCGAGTATATATTAATTTCGGGGTGAGGTGAAGGTATGGATACTAAGATTTTGTTGGAAAACGGAACTAATGAACTGGAAGTATTGGAGTTTAAATTGGGGGAAAACTCCTACGGGATCAACGTTGCAAAAATAAGTGAGATCATTCCATATGCGCCCGTAACGCCGGTTCCTAATTCTCATCCCAGTATTGAAGGGATTTTTATGCCGCGTGATAAGATGATCACAGCAATAAGCCTGAAAAATGCGCTTCAGCTTGGTGAATCCACTCCTGATGGGCTCTTCATAATTACAAACTTTAATAAACTGGATGTAGCCTTTCATGTAGACCGGGTAATAGGTATAAGCAGATTTTCATGGAAGGATATAATAAAACCTGATTCAACAATAAATAACGATGAGGCAGGCATTTCTACCGGCGTAATAAAGCTTGATGACAGGCTGGTCATCATTCTTGATTTCGAGAAGATAGTCACGGATATCAGCCCGGAAACTGGATTAAAGATTAATGAGGTAAGTGGTCTTTCAGAGAGGGAAAGAAGTGATGCTGCCATTTTGATCGCCGAGGATTCACACCTTCTTAACAAGCTTATATCCGATGCATTGTCAACTGCCGGATACGTTAAACAGAAGAGAACAGAGGACGGGCTTGAAGCCTGGAACTATATTAATAAGTGTCTTGCCGAAGGGAATGTCGATAAATATGTGGATCTGGTCATCACCGATATTGAGATGCCTCAGATGGACGGTCACAGACTGACGAAGCTGATTAAGAGTGATGACAGGCT
>DNAD01000332.1:0-7205 GCA_003484785.1 Lachnospiraceae bacterium | reverse complement strand
GCAGATGCCCAGCTTTCAAAGCCGGAGATAGGGAGGCTTGTAGAAGAGATAGACAAGCTTTTAAGCTATCAGGGATAATGTAAATTCTAAAGGCCGGTTTTAACCGGCCTTTTCAGCGTCTGTACACGTTCTGCCGGGCATAAATGCGCTGTTTCGGTCCGTTTGAGGATCTGTAAATTCCCTGTTAACAAAAAGGGGCAGAAGTTTGCGAAGGGTGTTTCAGCATGACTACCGAGGAATACTTAGATAGTCTTTTAAGAGGCGTTACAGGAGAACAGCCTCAACAAAAAACAATAATCACCGATATTGAAGCTCCGGAGCCGGAAATGGTTTCGAAGCCTTTTGAAGTGACGCAAAACTTATCACAGGAACAGGCTTCCTCGGCACGCCTTTCCGATTTTGTAAGTGAATTATATTCAGGCTCTCGTGAAGAAGAGACTCAACCATATACGACATCCGCGGGGGGAGAATACACAGAGTCAGCTCCGGAACCGTACAAAGCACCTGTAGTGGGAGCATATACGGAATCTGTAGCGGCACCATATACGACATCCGCGGGGGGAGAATACACAGAGTCAGCTCCGGAACCGTACAAAGCACCTGTAGTGGGAGCATATACGGAATCTGTAGCGGCACCATATGCGACATCCGCAGTGGGAGGATACACAGAGTCAGCTCCGGAGCAGTACACATCACCCGCAGCAGAGGAATATAAAGGATCCGCCACGGAACAGTATAGCGGGTTTGGGATGGAATACGAAGCAGGTTATCAGACGCCTGTTGAACCTGAAAACGCAGGAGAGTCTATTCCGGAGAGCGGAAACGAAGGAGCAGCTGCTGCAGTTACAGATACTGCATCAGAATTTGACTTTGATCCGGATACGATCATGGAGCCGGGAGCAGAGAGCGTAGCAGGACTTTTGAATGAAGAGGATACGCCCCCTTCAGACGGATTACAGGATGCCGGGACAGTGCCTGCTTTTGAGGAGGAGGCCGCTGGGACATCAGATACATCAACAGAGGGCATAGAAGGGACAGGAGAGCCTGCCTTCGGGGAGAACACAGATACACCGGAGTCCGGTATCACTGACATTACCGATTATGATACGGAGGAATTGCCGTCAGAGACTGAGGCCGAGGCCGCATCCGAGCCGATTACGGAAGAGGAAGTTCCAGAACCGGAGCCTGCATCCGACCCGGAACCCGAAGCGGAACCCGCTCCCGAACCGGAGCCTTCATCCGAACCGGAATCCGCTCCCGAATCTGAGCCTGTATCTGAGCCGGTTACAGAGGAGGATATCTCCGAGCCCGACCCCGCTTTTGAAGAATCACAAGAGGGCAATGACACTTCGGAAAACGAGGATGCCGATAAATCTGATCAGAACGGTATGATGAGCCAGGATGAGCTCGATGAGCTCCTGAATTCCCTGGATGACATGGGAGATCCCAGCAAACCTCATGAAAACGTTATAGGAAACGATGAGGGTGATGAACTTAAGGACGATCAGGAAAATACTTCCGATACGGAAAATGAAAGCACACAGGAAAACGAGGCCGCAGACCCGGGGATTCAGGACACAGAAGACAACGGCGATGGAGCAGTAAGTGACCCCGCCCCGGCGGAGACTGATGAAAATCAGCCGGAGTCTCTGATAGATGAATCTCTAAGTCAGGATGATATAGAGAATCTGCTGGCTAAGGCTGCCGGCGATGAAGGAACCGAGGATCCCGTGGGAGGGCTTGAATCTGAAGAGCTTGAGGATCTTCTGGCCGGTGCCGAAGGAGACAGTGATATATCAGAGATCGGTGAGCTCCTTGAGAAGGATGAGAAGAACGAGAATATCGATCCGTCGGTAACTGCCATACTTGATGACATAGAAGGGGGCGATCCCCTTGGTGAAGCTGAGAACGGTGAGGGCGAGAAGCCTCCCGTAAATGACAGGAAGGCCAGACGAGAACAGAAGAAAAAGGAGAGAGCGGAAAAGAGAGAAAAGAAGCGTCTGGAGAAGCTTGCAAAGAAAAACAGGAAGAAAAAGGGTTCCTCCGGTGAAGCTGAAAATGACGATGAAGCTGCGGGTACCGGCACGGAGACAGAAACCGGGTCTGATCTGGATAAGGAAATGGAGGAGGCCCTTGCTGCCGGGCTCATCAGCGAAGAAGACTTCAACTCTCTGAAGGAAGAAAAGAAGGCTGAGGAGAAAGGCGGAAAGAAAAAGGGACTGTTTTCATGGCTTATGGATGCTCTTACGGAAGAGGTCGACGAGGACGGTATATTTGCCGAGGAAACTGCCAAAGATATAGCCGCGGCCGGTGCCTCCGATAACGAAAAGATACTGGCAGAGCTGGGGGAAACGGAAGGCCCGGAGACCGAGCCCGATAAGAAGGAAAAGAAGCCCAAGAAGAAAAAAGAGAAGAAAAAACCCAAGCCAAAGCCCAAGAAAAAGCCCAAGCCCAAGAAACCGCCGAAGCCTAAGAAGCCTAAAAAGCCCAGTTATATAAACACCGGGCCTGATCTTAACGTACCGAAAAAGAAGATCATACTGGTAATGTTCATGTGCGGGTCTCTCGGAGTTCTCATAGGGATAATGTCGGTATTTCTGCCCTTCTATTCGGATATAAGAAAGGCCGGAAAGGATTTTTCGGAGGATAAATACGGGGATGTATTCATGGAACTGACCGCTCATAAGCTTTCGGGCGACGATCAGATCCTTTACGATAAAAATCTGGTCCTTTACAAGGTCAACAGAAGATATGATTCATTCATGAATTATATGAATCTGAACATGAAGACCGAAGCCCTCAATGCTCTCGTGCAGGGCATAAGAGTCATAGAAGAGGAAGAGAAAAAAGCCATAGAATACGGCGTGTCCGATAAGTTTGACCTTATCGCCAACAGGATAATAGATGCTCTTGAGAATGTGTTCGGTGTTTCGATTGAACAGGCCAGACAGTGGCTGGCGATCCCCAACAGCGAGGAATACTCAAGGACAATAAGGGATCATGCAGAAGGCGGAGGAGGGATGCCTCACGGGGGGCCTGACGCACCGCAGGAAGGTGGAGCTCCTGATCAGCCGCATTCCGACAATTCCCTTATCGATCAGGAGGAAGCTGAATTAGAGAGAGGCATATGATAGCGATAGTCGATTATGATGCGGGAAACATAAAAAGCGTAGAGAAGGCGGTTGAATTCCTGGGGGAGAAGTGGATCCTTACAAGAGATGCGGAAAAGATATTGAATTCCGACAAGGTTATCCTTCCGGGAGTCGGTGCCTTCGGGGATGCCATGGGGCGGCTGGAGAGCTACGGACTGGTGCCGGTGCTTAAGCAGGCAGTAACTCAGAATATACCGTTTCTCGGCATCTGTCTGGGCCTTCAGCTTATGTTTGAAGACAGTGAGGAATCGGAAGGTATAAAAGGTCTTGGGATCCTCAAGGGCCATATAAAACGGATACCCTCGGGAGAGTACAGAAAGATCCCGCATATGGGATGGAATTCCCTTGAGCTTAAAAATGAGGGCAGGCTCTTTAAGGGAATCCCGGATGGCTCATATGTATATTTTGTCCACAGCTATTATCTTGAAGCAGAGGACAGTTCGATAGTCAGAGCAGTGACACATTACAATACGGGGATCGATGCCTCTGTGGAAAGAGGAAATGTGTTCGCATGTCAGTTTCATCCGGAGAAAAGCAGTACAGTGGGCCTCGGGATACTCAGGAATTTTTTGGAGCTGTGAGCAATGTATACAAAACGGATAATACCCTGCCTGGACGTTCATGCCGGGCGTGTGGTAAAAGGAGTAAATTTCGTTAATCTGAGGGATGCCGGGGACCCGGTGGAGATCGCCGCGGCCTATGATAAAGCGGGCGCGGACGAGCTGGTCTTTCTCGATATCACTGCCTCCTCTGACGAGCGTGACACGGTAGTGGATATGGTCAGAAGGGTCGCTGAGCAGGTGTTCATTCCCTTTACGGTGGGAGGGGGCATCCGCTCGGTGGAGGATTTTAAAAAGATACTCAGGGAAGGGGCGGACAAGGTCTCTGTTAACTCCGCTGCAATCGGCAACCCCGGGCTTATTTCGGAGGCGGCCGACAAATTCGGCAGCCAGTGTGTTGTGGTTGCCATTGACGCCAGAAGGAGAAAGGACGGAAGCGGATTCAGCGTATACAAAAACGGAGGAAGGATAGATACGGGCCTGGATGCTGTGGAGTGGGCCGTTAAGGCTTATGAAGCAGGTGCCGGAGAGATACTGCTGACGAGCATGGACTGCGACGGGACCAAGGCAGGGTACGATCTTGAGCTTACCCGGATCATCTCCGAAAACGTCGACATACCTGTTATTGCCTCCGGCGGCGCGGGAAGCATGGAGCATTTTTATCAGGCTTTTACAGAGGGAAAAGCCGACGCCGCTCTTGCTGCTTCATTATTTCATTTTAAGGAGCTGGAAATATCCGCGCTTAAGGATTACCTTTCCGACAGAGGAATTTCCGTAAGGAGGTCTTAGATGGCATCGATAGCTAACGACTGGAAAGGGCCTCTTTCTGCCGAATTCTCAAAGCCTTATTATAAAAAGCTATATGAGACCATAAGGAATGAATACAGGACAAGAACCATATATCCGGGGCCGGATGATCTGTTTAAGGCTTTTGAGCTGACTCCCCTTAAATCCGTTAAGGCGGTTATCCTGGGGCAGGATCCCTATCACGAACCGGGGCAGGCTCATGGTCTTTGCTTTTCCGTAAAACCTGAGGTAGCCATACCTCCTTCGCTTGAAAACATCTATAAGGAGCTCAGTGACGATCTTGGGCTCTACATTCCCAATAACGGATATCTTGAAAAATGGGCGAGGCAGGGAGTGCTGCTTCTTAATACCGTGCTGACTGTACGGGCGCATCAGGCTAATTCCCATCAGGGGCTGGGATGGGAGCAGTTTACCGATGCGGTGATAAGGATACTCAACGAAGAGGACAGGCCCATTGTTTATATGCTCTGGGGAAGGCCGGCCCAGCAGAAGGGCGCTTCACTTGACAATCCGCGCCAGCTGGTGCTGAAAGCGCCTCATCCCAGTCCGCTGTCTGCCTACAGAGGTTTTTTCGGCTGCGGGCATTTCAGCAGGGCAAACAGATTTCTTAAGGAGAACCAAATAGAGCCGATTGACTGGCAGATCGAAAATATTTGACAAATATGAAGAATAATACAGTTTTATTCATAATAGAGGCGATCATAGGAGTGGCCATAATAGCAGGCGTATGGATGGGAGTATACTATGCCGGCACTTTCAATTCGCCGGATCACAGAATGGGTTCTATTGTGGCCCGGGGAAATGAGCTTATGGAGGCGGAAAACTATCCGGAGGCCATAGCAAGATACGATGAGGCGCTTGAATACGAACCGGAAAACGAGGCTGTAAAGGCTGCCATAGCCCATGCCTATATTCGTCTCGGAAGCAGCCTGGGAAACTCGGATGAGGCAATAGAAGCCTATAATAACGCCATCACCTACGACAGGGCAAATAAGAGCGCCTATTGGGCGATTTACAATATTTATGAAGGCAGACAGGATGAAGACGCGATCATCGATATACTGACAAGAGGGTATGAGGCTACTCAGGATGAGAACATGCATACCATTGTCGATAACATACAGATAGAGAGAGCAAGGCTCAGGGCCGAGGAGGAGGAGAGGCTTGCAAGGGAGCAGGAACAGGCAGCGATCGAGGCAGCCCATAATGATCTGCTCATGAGGCTCTATCAATGCTTTGAGGAAGGAAATATCGATAAAGTAAAGGAGATGGTAAGAGAAGAGGAGTTTGTAGAGCTTAGCGATGAGATAGTTAATAAGGAGACATCCTATTACTACGGGGATAAAGGCGATGACGGCACGAGGAACGGAAAGGGTGTTGCCGCTTATATGGACGGATACTATTATTACGGAGACTTTGCCAATGACCTGAGAGAGGGTAAGGGCACATGGATCCGTGCGGTATATTCGGAAACCTCGGCCATGGGATCGTCGATCTATGAGGGTGAGTGGCTTAATGACATGCCAAACGGCAAAGGTACTGTGACCGCCAATTATTATGCCGACAGGGTAAGCTCGGGCGGAATGACAAAGCAGATCATAAGCGGGAGCTATAAGGACGGTCTGGAGAACGGATCCATGAGCCTGTCCGGTACCCTTAAGAGCGGCGGCTCGGTAAGATACAGCTATAAAGCCTCAGAAGGGGTTGCGCAGAAATCTGATAACGGAGACTCCGGAGTCAGCGGACACTATATCATAGCAAAATCAGAGGACGGAAGCTCGAATCTTACCTCGGACGGCTCCAAAAGAGGAGTCGAGGGCTTTATAGATTAGAGGAGAAAAAATATTATGAGAAAAGAAGCATTTCTGAGCGAAGCAAAGGCCCGGGAGATCGCGGAACAATTTCCCACGCCTTATATTGTTTATGCTGAGAAGGGTTTAAGGAAAAATCTTGAGAACGTCAGAAGAGCCTTTGAATGGAACAGCGGGTTCTGTGAGTATTTCGCGGTAAAGGCATGTCCGAATCCCTTCATTCTCGAGCTGATGAAGGATTATGGCTGCGGCCTTGACTGCTCCTCCTATACGGAGCTTATGCTGGCTGACAAGCTGGGCTTTTCGGGTGACAGGATCATGTTTTCCTCAAACGATACTCCTGCAGAGGAATACTCATATGCGGCGAAGCTCGGGGCTATTATTAATCTTGATGATATCACCCATATCGATTTTCTTGAAGGGATATTGGGGCCTGACGGGTTCCCGGAGACCATGAGCTGCCGCTTTAACCCGGGCGGGCTGTTTGAGATGAGCAACGGCATAATGGACAATCCCGGCGATTCGAAGTACGGGATGACAAGAGAGCAGCTGCTTGAGGCGGCCCGTATCCTTAAGGAAAAGGGCGTTAAAAATCTGGGGATCCATGCCTTTCTTGCAAGCAATACCGTTACAAATGAATATTATCCCGAGCTTGCGGGCATCCTGTTCAGCTTTGCAAAGGAAATAAGTGAGAAGGTTAATGTACACATTGCCTTTATCAATCTCTCCGGCGGTGTCGGAATACCCTACAGACCGGAGCAGGAGCCCAATGATATCATAAAGATAGGACAGGGCGTTAAGGAAAAATATGAGCAAATACTTATCCCTGCCGGGATGGGGGATGTTTCGGTCTATACTGAGATGGGAAGGTTCAT
>DNAD01000338.1 GCA_003484785.1 Lachnospiraceae bacterium | reverse complement strand
TTTTTATCTGATGAGACAAGGTATATAAAAAAATGGAGAAGAAGGTACAATGAGGATTCCGATAGTGATCCAAATGAGATCCGGAGAGAACGGCGCCGCTGCTCTTGGCATGATGCTGGGGTATTACGGGAAATTTGTTCCCCTGGAGGAATTACGCGAGGTATGCATTTCTTCGCGAAACGGTTCCAGCCCTGAGCAGATGATGGATGCGGCAGCAGGATACGGCCTGAAGGCGAAGCTTGAAACTCCGGCTGTTGACGGGCTCAGAAACATGAAGCTTCCGCTGCTCGTATCCTGGAAAAGGCGTTACTGGTGTGTGGTCACTTCGATTTACAGGGACATCATATCCATTGCCGACCCTGCAAGGGGAGAGATCCGAATGACGATGGAGAAGTTTGCCCAGCTCTACAACGGGACTGTCATCACTCTGGAAAAAGGACCGGATTTCGTGGCGGACGGAAAGAGGGAATCCCTTTATTCCCTTATCAGAGAAAGGATACAGAAGCTGCGGGGGCCGATGCTTGTGCTGGTAGTGCTCACACTTTTATGTATCGTTATTAATATCAGCATGGTACATATCCAGAAAAATATACTTGACACGTATATGAAGCCGGGAAACATGCAGGATACACACGAAGGATATCTTGCCCTTTCGCTGTACACAGCAGCTCTTTTGGCTTATTTCCTTTTCAGTCTGGCAAAGACCGGGCTAATAAACAGCTCAAGCCGGAACATATCGGCAGTATCGGGCAGCAGCCTGTTCAAGAAGATATTTGACCAGCCCCTTAAGTTCTTTGAGCAGTACAGTGCCGGAGAACTGATGGCACGGATAGACAATAACATAAGCCTTGATAATTCCATCATGCGCTCCCTTGTGCCCCGCATCATAGACGCAGTGATGACCGTGGTTTATCTGCTGACGCTGGTAAAGTACAATCCTGTGATGGCCATCGCCTGCTTTGCCGCAATAGTAATATGTCTGACCGCGACTTTGTATATTCAGGAGAAGAACGCCATTGCCTCGCGAAGCATGACAACCTCGGGCAACATGCTGAGTACGACGATCCTGAACGGGATGAGCATGATCGATACCATCAAGTCCACGGGGTCGGAAAGATCCTTCTATAATCTGTGGCGTGAATCCATGACGCAGGCTAATGAGGGAAAGCTCAGGACGCAGAACATAAGCGCGGTACTGAACTTCGTGTCGGGTATCCAGGGCTCTGTTCTGCAGGGTATACAGCTCTTTCTCGGAGCCTTTTTCGTCCTGCACGGAAATTTTACGTTAGGTTCAATGGCGCTTTTCCAGGGGATCCTTAACAGCATGCTATCCTCCCTCAACAACTGCATGTCATCCGTGAACACGCTGCAGACCATGCGGACAAACATAGAGAGAGTCAACGATATCATGAACAGGGAAAGCAGACGCTACATACCGCTTCCGGAAAGCGAGTATGAGACGGCAGACAAGCTTGAGGGGCATCTTAGCGCAAGCCACGTCACCTACCGCTACAATAAGGCGGACAGTCCTGCGGTTGACGACGTGAGCATGGAAGTAAAGCCCGGCCAGATGGTGGCCATAGTAGGAAAGACCGGAAGCGGCAAGAGCACTATGTTAAAGATACTTGCGGATCTGTATAAGGCTGAGTCCGGTGAGATACTTTATTCCGGAAGGCCCCGGGATGAGATCCCGGATGTTATTTTTCACTCGTCCGTCATGACCGTGGATCAGGATACCATGATGTTCGAGGATTCGGTATATAATAACATACGTATGTGGGATAACACCATTGAGAATTACGAGGTGATACTGGCTGCGCGGGATGCGCAGATCCATGACAGGATACTTAATAACAGTAAGGATTACGGTTCGATGATAGAGGAAAACGGCCGCAACTATTCGGGCGGTGAACTGCAGCGGCTTGAGCTTGCAAGAGCCCTTGCCCACGAGCCGACACTGCTTTTCCTCGATGAATTTACCTCTGCTCTCGATGCCCTTACCGAGGATCGTGTCATAAAGTCGATCCGTGACAAGGGAACCACATGTATTATCGTTGCCCACAGACTGTCGACGATCGTTGACTGTGACAGGATCTATGTTATGGATGGCGGGAAGGTCGTGCAGGAGGGAACACATGAAGAGCTGTATGCACAGGGCGGTCTGTACCGCGAACTGATAAGATCATAACCGGATCACAGAGAATAAATATGGGGCTGTATACCAATAACATAAGAAAAAAAGAAGAAAACAATATAAAGCTTGAGCAATATGCGGATGAGGCGCTGATCTCCAACCGCAGGATGCTCCGTCTTGAGGACGACATCGAGGATGTTCAGACCGCGCTGATCTATATGCTTGAGAGGTTCGGTGTCTGTGTTTCCAGGATACCCGCACAGGACAGCCTGGAATCACTGCTTGAAACCATGCTGGATCCTCTGGGAATGATGTATGAGGAAAGAGGATCGGTGGTTGAGATGAGCCGTGACGGATCGGAAAACCTGTTAGCTTTCCGGGCAGACGGAAAGGCTGTCGTTCTTATGCCTTCCATCAGGGGCTACCGTTTCTACTGTCCCTTTGATTCGAGCGAAGGGATGGCGACAAAAGGCTATATTGCCTCCCTCAGGCCGGTCTGCTATACCCTTAGCAGACCCCTTAGAAAACGAAGTACTTTGTTTCGTACATTCGTATATAATGTGCTGCATACCCTGACTGTTTATGATGTACTGAAGCTTGTGCTTGCTACGGGACTGGTGACCGGTCTGGGATATATCCTGCCTGAAGTAAACAAATGGATATATAACGTGTACATAAAAGGCAACGGCTCCGCGGGAGGCTTCAGGCTTGCGGCAGTCACGTTTCTGACGGTAAGCCTTGCTATGAAGGTTCTGTCAATGATAAAGAGTGTGATGCTGTCACAGACGAAGATCCGGGTATCCTCCAGGATGCAGGAGGCCGTGATGGCAAAGGTACTGCATCTGCCCCAGGAATTTTTCCACTCTACATCATCCGGAAAGATTTCCAGAAGAATAACCAATTGCGGGAGGCTGTCGGACATAATCCTGCAGGTCATCATGGATGTGCTGCTCGACTTAAGCTTTTCGGTCGTATACCTGTTTCAGATGAAGGAATTTTCACCCGGGCTTTTTACGCCGGCTGTCCTCTTCCTTATCGTGAAGATAATCGCCGCAATACTGGGCGCGCTGAGCTATGCATATAATGAGGCCGGGTTACTTAAGATCGACATGGAGAACAGCGGATTTCTGTATTCCGTGATAAGGGGGATACAGAAGATCAAGGGAATGGGGGCGGAAAAGGCCGTTTATTCAAAATGGGCAGATCTTTACAGGCAGAAGCTTGTGCTGACTTATCAGCAGCCGTTTTTCCTTAAATATAATACGGAGATCCTTTCGGCAATAAGCATTGCGACAACCATAGGACTGCTTGGAGCCTCCATGAAGAATGGCGTTACCGATTCGGAATATATGACTTTTGTCGGATCCTACAGCCTGGTTATAATCGTGATATCTTCACTTACGGATATAATGCAGAATATTTTCCTCATACAAACGCTGTGCGCTAATATCAGACCGGTATTTGAGGCGGATAACGAGGAGAACGGGGCTCAGGAATATGTAAAGAGGCTGAACGGGAACATAAGCGTCGAAAATATCCACTTCTCTTATAATGATGATCCAAGAGGATGTTTAAAGGGCGTCACGCTGAACATAAGCTGCGGCGAGAGAGTGGCTATCGTCGGGGAAAGCGGGTGCGGAAAGACTACGCTGCTTAAGATAATGTTAGGTATCGAGACCCCGTCTGAAGGGAAGGTCAGCTATGACGGGAAGCCCCTGAATTCACTGAATCTGCGTTCTCTGCGCAGGCGTGTCGGATCGGTGTTTCAGTTCAGCAGGGTATTTCCCGGGACTATTGCGGATAATGTAACGTTTGGATCGACGGGAGGCTATAACGAGAATAAGATATGGGAGGCTCTTGACAAGGCCGCCATAGGAGACTATATCAGGGATCTCCCGCTGAAGCTGGATACCGAGATATCCGAATCGACAAGCAGCGGGTTCTCGGGAGGACAGAGACAGCGGATCCTGCTCGCAAGGGCGTTTATGGATAATCCCAGGGTTCTGATACTTGACGAAGCAACATCGGCGCTGGACAATCTGACCCAGGCAGCGGTGATGAAGAACATACAAAAGCTGAAGGCTACCGTGGTAATGGTGGCTCACAGGCTCTCCACCATAGAAAACTTTGACAGGATAATAATGTTTAAGGATGGCGTGATCGTAGAAGAGGGCAGTTATGAGGAGCTCATAACGAAGAACGGCCAATTTGCCGAGCTTGTAAGAAAGCAGCAGCTGCAGAAAACGGGGAACGGGTGAACCGTCCCCTCGTTCCACCCCACCCCCTCATTTCACTTCAGTCTCGGAGCTCGCTTATCCAGACCCGCATCTCGTTCTCGCCGCGGTTGGCCCAGGCATAATAAGGGATAAAGAGGATATCGGTTTCGACCTCCTTAAAGCTTTCCGGCTTGTCCGTATAAAGCTTCTCATCCCCGGAAACTGCCTGAAGACGGACTCCCTTGGCATGTATCGTTCCCACGCCTCCAAGGAGGTTTTCCTTCCATTCATAATCAAGCGCCGCCCCCCGCTTAAGTGCCATGCAGTGCAGGTCCTTTCCGTTGTCAACCTCTTCCATACAGTAGATCTGCGGGCCTCTGGCGATAGCGGTCTTTCGCACATCCGTCGATACCCTGAGATTTGAATACCACCTCTTTGGAAGCAGCTCTATTTCATATTCCACCGAAGCGCTGCCGGGGGCTATCTGAACATACCAGTAGCCGTTTTCGGCTTCTATCGTCTGCTCGATTTTGTTAACCCGGCCTTTAACGCCGTCTGCCCAGCCGGGAACGCGCAGCCCCACGGTTACGGTTCCGGTTCCCTTATTTACGATCTCAAATCCGATCCTTCCGCTCTTCGGGTAGTCGGTCTCCTGCCTGATCTCTACGGAAAGCCTGTCTGAATCGCACTGAAGCTGTGATTGTATGAAGAGATTGACCAGTATGGCCGAATCCCGCACCGTATAGATATAATCATCGATGGAGGTGATGAGCCTTGCAAGGTTTGGCGGGCAGCAGGCACAGCCCAGCCATTCGGGCCTTACACACTTGACGTGGCTCTTGCCCGGATCCTTCTTCGACTTTTCGGGAACCGCCTCAAGGGGATTTACATAGAAGAAATGCTTCCCGTCAAGGGCCATTCCCGCAAGAGCGGTATTGTAAAGCGCTCTCTCCATCACGTCGGCGTATTCCCCGGAAGCCTCTATATCAAGCATCCTTTTTGCAAAGAAAACAAGCCCGACGGAGGCACAGGTCTCACAGTACATCGTATCGTTTGGAAGGTCGTAATCCAGAGTGAAGGCCTCGCCCCTTACCGTAGAACCGATCCCGCCGGTGATGTACATCCTCTTTGTCACGATATTGTTCCACAGGCGCCTGCATGCCTCAATAAGCCTTGCATCCTTTTTTACGGCGGCAAGGTCTGCCAGGGCGGTACAGAGGTATACCACCCGCACCGCATGGCCCTCTGCGCTATCCTGCTCGATGACCGGTTTATGGGCCTGCAGATAGGTCTTTTTAAAGCTTTGCAGACCGTTTATCAGCGGAGGTCTGTTGTCATTACGGATCTGGTCGTAATAAAAGTCGGGATCCTGTCCGCGGATCATCAGAAAATACTCGGCCTGGCGAAGATAGCGCTCATTTTTCGTCAGATGATAAAGCTTCATAAGACCGATCTCTATCTCCTCGTGACCGTCGGCTCCGTGGATCTTACCCTCCTCGGGGCCGAAGTTCTGATCTATGCAGTCCGCAAGCCTTTCACAGATGTTAAGGGCAGTTTCGTTTTTTGTGACCTTATAATAAGCCACGCAGGCCTCCATCAGATGACCGGCGCAGTAGAGCTCATGGCTCTCCATCAGTCTTTTGAACTTCCTGTCCGGCTCCATTATCGTAAAGTAGGTCCCGATATAGCCATCCGGCTCCTGGGCCGAAGCGATAAGGGAGACCACCTCATCCGCGGTCTTCTTAAGCTCTTCATCCCAGGTATCCGAAAGAGAGCCGGCCGCTGCCTCCAGCCATTTGTAAACATCGCTGTCCTGAAATACCCAGCCGTAATGCTCCCCCTTGCTTAGCCCTGCCGCGATCTTAAAGTTTTCTATGGCATGGCTTTTTTCATTGGGGATCGAATCATCGTCCCGCTCCCTTTCGATGGTGATATCTATGTCATCATTTAATACCTTCCACTGATAGGGGATCATCTCTGTCCGTACAAGCTCCCTGTAGTGCTTCCAGAAGGTATCCGTAACCCTCACCCGCTGCTTATTTTCCATATACCCTTCCTCCCAAACATCATCAATATTTACCGAAAAAACAGGAGGCGGCCTTATCTGCCTGCCTCCTGTCTTCATTATATAATGCCGGTTTTAAAAATCAAACCTTAATTTTACTTTCCGAGAATACCGTCGATGGTTGCCTGAGCTTCCGCCGCAGCGTCCGCCGGTGCGCTCTCGCCTGTGATAACCTTGTTGAAGGCCAGTGAGATGGCATCAGAGATATCCGGCCACTCGGGCAGAGGACCTCTGGCGTTTGCGTACTGCATCTCATCTACGAATACCTGGTATACGGGATCTCCTTCGAACTGATTCTCAGCGATGGTTGAGTCAGAGGAGATATATCCCATATGCTCCATCATGTAAAGACAGGTATCCTTGCTGGTCGCATACTTTAAGAAGGCAATAGCCGCGTCCTCGTTGCCGCCTGCGATAACTGCGTAGTTTTCGCCGCCGAGGCCTGAAGCCTGCTGCTTGTCCTGAGGGATGGGAGCAACGTTCCACTTAAGATCGGGAACCTCTTCACGCATCGTGGGGATCTGCCAGGTACCGTTGATCATCATCGCAAGGTTTTCGGAGATGAACTGGTTCATTGTATCGCCCTGTGTCCAGTTGATGGCTTCCTTCGGGAATGCTCCGGAATCTACGAGCTCTTTTTCAAACTCAAGAGCCTTGATGCCGCCCTCGGAATCGATCTCATAGGAGGTCTGACCGGTTGACCATACCCAGGGAAGGAAGTTGAAGGTTCCTTCTTCGTTCTGCAGTGCGCAGTGAGCAAAGCCGTATACGTTATCCTTTGTGGTCTTCTTTGCAACATCCAGAAGCTCGTCCCAGGTCGTGGGAACCTCACAGCCTGCCGCCGCAAGCATGTCTTCGTTATAGAAGAGGACCAGGTCGTTGCTTCCGAAGGGAACACCGTAAAGCCTTCCGTCCAGAGTACAGGAATTAACGGGTCCGGGATAGTAGGTGCTTACATCAAACTTGTCGGTGATATCAGCAAAGATCCCCATTGCCGCATATGCCGCGTGATCCGGGTTATCAAGGATCACGAGATCGGGAAGCTCTCCTGCGGAGGCGCCTACCGAAAGCTGCTTTTTAAAGTCTGCGAAGGGAACATATTTAGCCTGAACCGTGATCTTATCCTGCTGTCCGTTGAACTCCTGGATTATGTGGTCCAGAGCCTCCTGATGGCCTGCTGTCTCCCAATAATACCATATCGTGACATCTCCGGAAGCGTCAGCAGTATCCGAAGCAGCTACGTCACCCGAAGCTTCTGTTGCGGTATCCGCTGCCGGAGCCGCCGCGCCCGTGGAAGGAACCGCACATCCGGCTAAAAGTGACAATGCCATTACACCGGTAAGAAGTGTAGCTATTATCTTTTTCATATTGACCTCCTTATGAAAGTATTAGGTTGTTTTATGATTGTATTATCATTCAGAAAAACGGAAAACAAAACTCAACAAAACTAATAAAGGAAGAAAAATCTAAACTTCTTTTTCGGAATAGGGGAGGCGGATGACGACCCGGGTTCCGTGAGGGCTGACCGCGCCAAGCTCTATGCCGGCCTGATTGCCGTAATACATCTCAAGCCTGGTTATCGCATTCTTCATCCCGATCCCGGAGCCCTTGAATTCCTTTCCGGGCCCGATCTGACTAAGCTGGTCAAGAATATCGGGATCAATGCCCACCCCGTTGTCCTCGATCTCTACCTCCAGCCTGTCCCCGTTTTTCCTGATCGCCACCTTAAGCTCCGGATCGCTCTGATTCTTGTCAAAGCCGTGGAGAATGGCGTTTTCCACAAAGGGCTGCAGCAGGAGCTTGTGAATGGAGGCGCAAAGAACCTCGGGCTGCGCGTCGATCCTGCAGGAAAACTGGTTCTTAAGCCGGTACTGCTGCAGATATATGTATTTTTTGAGCCATTCCGTCTCTTCCCTGACGGTGACCTCGGCGTTGCTGTTTACAATGGCGTATCTGAGGATATTTGCCAGAGCGCTGATGGCGTTGCTGATATCGTACTCATCCCGGTCTATGGCCATCCAGTTGATGGTATCCAGGGTATTATACAGAAAATGGGGGTTGATCTGGGCCTCCATGGCTACAATCTGGGCCTCCCTCTGGCGGTTTATCGACTCGTTGAGCCTTGAGAGGGTATCGTTAAAGCCCTCGGCAATGCTCTCAAACTCAAGCGGCCGCCTTGGATCCTTTGCTATCCTTACCGACAGATCGCCGTTCTGGGCCTGCTTCATGCCGTCGATGATGTTTACGACGGAGGAGATAAGGTCTCTTGACATTCCGGTGGAAACAAGGATCACGGAGCCCAGTATCAGAAGGCTCAGGAGAAGGAACATATATAGCTGCCTTTTCTGGGAATAGACAAGGCTTCTCTGATCGGCCAGGTTTACGATATCCCAGCCCAGCTTTTCATCGTTAAACAGATAGAGACCGCCTGCATTTACGGGCGTTTTCGTTTCTTCCTTTATAAAGCGTATGTAATCCTCATTTCGCGCGCTCTCGGGCCTGCTCATGTCCGTAACCTGTGCGCCCACATAACCGTTATCGTTTCCGAAGGAAATGACCCGCCCCCTTTCGTCCACCAGGAAGTTGAAGGCACTGCTCTCCAGAACGGGATTCATGCATACATTGTCGAGGAAGTCCGAATCTATGCTTATGATCGCGATCCCGCATTCCTTATTCAGCCTGCGGTAGTCGATGATCCTGTGGGCCATGTGAAACAGATAGTAGTCCCGGGAGGCAAAATTGGTGGCATACTCCGTGGAAAAGATATGAGTTTCATAATCCTTTATCACCTCGGAATAAAGCTCATCCTGAGAGAGGCTGAAATTATCCAGCCAGGAGCTTTTATAGGTGGCAGGCGTCATCTGCTCGTAGGTGACCACGTCGCCGTCCGGGGTGATGATGGTTATGGCTCTTATATATTCCTTTGTATACAGAAGGGAGCTGAAAAAGCGCCTGATCTGGTTTGTTGTTACCGCTTCGTCGATGCCTGCCGAAAGATTGTCCGTCCACAGTACCATGTCGTCCGCCGTGTATATCTGATAGAGCAGATCCTCGTAGGATTCCAGCCAGATATTAAGGTTATTGTCCACATGAAGGAGGTTGCTTTCGGTCATGATCCCGGTGTTTTCCCGAAGGCCCTTTCGGATATTGTAATAGGAATACAGCTCCAGGATGAGGATCGGCACCAGGGATGCCGCCGTAAACAGGATTATCAGTCTTTTTCTGAGGCTTGTTTTTTGCATGAAGAGCTCCTTTATGATCGAACAGGCAGGAGCTTGCTCCCGCCCTGCCTGTCAAAGCCGCTATAATTCCTTACCTCTTAACATGATAACCGCATACGCTTTTTTATTCAAGTAAGACTAGAGCTGCTATCACAGATCAGCCCTTTACAGCCCCGTTTGTCATTCCGCTGATGATATATTTCTGCATGAAGATGAATATCAGGGTCACCGGGATGATAGCAACGATGGCAAAGGCCGTAAGATAGCTCCACTTGGTGCCGTACTGTCCCATGAAGTTAAAGATGCCCGCCGTGATGGGACGCTTTTCCTGATCAAGGATGAAGGTCATGCCGTAGGCCAGGTCTCCCCAGGCATACAGGAAGGAGAAGATGGCGCATACGATGACTCCGGGCTTGGCTACGGGCACAAGGATCTTCATAAAGGCCGTAAACCTTGTACAGCCGTCTATGTAGGCAGCCTCCTCCAGAGCCGGAGGTATGGAGGCAAAGTAGTTTTTAAGTATAAGGACCGAGAAGGGGATGCCGATGGTGGCGTCCGCAAGGATGGCGGCCCCCCAGGTATTGTACATCTTCAGATTCCGAAACATTATGAACATCGGCGTAAGCAGCACCGAAACCGGCAGCATCTGGGTCACAAGGAAACCAAGCAGCATCGCCTTCCTGCCGACAAACTTGTAACGGGCTATGGCATAGGAGGCCGGAACAGCCAGAACTACCGCGATCAGCATGGCCGAGGCTGAGATCACAAAGCTGTTAAAGAAGGACTTGAACATGTTGAAGTCGCCGGTCTCCACCTGGGCGGCATAGGACTTTGTGTTCAGCTCATGGGGATACCAGGTGGGAGGTATCCGGAAAATCTCCTTTTCCGTCTTTAAGGAGGTGATAAAGGTCCAGAACAGCGGAAACAAAAGGATAACCAGTATCACCACCGAGACCGCGCACAGTATTATATTTTTGTTTTTCTTAAGCTTTGATTCATTCATCAGTCCTCTTCTCCTTCCATAGTGATCTTCAGATATAAGAGCCCCACCAGCAGCAGGATCAGAAACAGTACGTTTGCGACCGCGGAGCCCCTGCTGTACTGGAACATGTCAAAGGACAGCTTGTAGGAATAGGTCGAAAGAAGGTGGGTGGAGTTCACCGGGCCTCCCTCCGTCATGACGTATACCAGATCATATACCTTGAAGGTATAGATAAAACCAAGCACCAGTACCGATTCTATGGTGGGCCTCAGCAGGGGAAGGGTTATCCTCGTAAGCCTCTGCCATGAGTTGGCCCCGTCCACCGAAGCGCTCTCATAAAGCTCCTGCGGGATCGTCGTAAGGCCCGTGGATAAAAGGATCGTATTGAAGGGGATCCCTATCCAGACGTTTGCCGCGACCACCGCGATCATGGCCGTTCCGGAAGTGGTGAGCCATTCTATGTTCTTTTCTATAAGCCCCGCGCTTTTAAGGATGAAGTTGATTATGCCGACGTCCGTGGAGAACATGAACTTAAACATAAGCGCCGTGACCGTCATGGGCATCATCCAGGGGATCATGGTAAGCCCGCGGACGGTTTTTGCGAAGGTAAAATTCTTACTGAACAACAGTGCTAACAGAAAACCGATCAGAAACTGAAAGATCAGACATGAGACGGTGAAGACCAGGGTATTCTTCATTGCCATCAGGAACACATCATCGTGAAAGATATCGACATAGTTCTGAAAAGCGATAAAGTGTTTGTCACCGTTTACCAGGTTCCTGACGGACACGTCCTGAAGGCTTAAGATCAGATTGCTCAGGATCGGGTATCCCACAAAGACCATCATATAGATGAAGGCCGGCAGTATGAACAGAAGCCCTGCATTATCATAACGAAAGAAATTCCTTACTTTCTTCATAAAAACCCCCTTTTAAGCTTTTTTGTTGCTGATGGTATTGTAATGCCCCTTTCTGTTTTTCCAAATGAGATTAATCTAAAAAAAGAGGAGATTTCTAAGGAAAAACAAAACAGCCCACCCCGGGGTGAACTGTTTTGTCAAAGGCGATCCGGCTCGTTCTGAAACAGCCTATTTTTTGGTCTTTCTGTAATCCGCCGGGAGCTGTCCGGTCACGTCCCTGAAGACCTTGCTGAAATATTTGGGATCGGAGTAGCCCACTCTTTCCGCGATCTCATAAAGCTTAAGGCCTGTCCCAACCAGAAGCTCCCTGGCCTTGGATATGCGGTAATTCTTTATATAGGCGCTGAAGGTCTGTCCCGTCTCCTTATGGAACTGGGTACCGAGGTACTCCGGCGTGATATTCAGCCTGGCCGCGATCTCATCAAGCGTTATCCCTGAATTATAGAACTCATGGATCATGCTCTTTGCTCTCTTTACAATAAGATTGTTGGTATTACTATCATTATCCGAAACAAGAAGAACCTGTCTGATCCTTTCCATGATATCATCCAGCTCCTTCTGGGTCTTTGCGCTCATGATCTGCTCTAACAGCCGCTGCTGCCTGATATTTCCGGCGCTTTCGTTTCCTACGTCCTTTGCCATCTCAAGGACGGACCAGATGAATCTGACGTAGCATTCCTTTATCTCCCTCGGGTCGTAGATATGCCCGTCCCGGAAACAGTCCGTAAATCCGGTCAGAAGATCAGTGATCTTGTCCCGGTCGGTGGAGCAGACCGCTGCCTTCAGCTTTGTCTCAAGCTCCTTGGGATAAACGCAGAGGCCGGTCTGTACCGAGGTGACCCTGGGATAAGATATGAGTATGCTTTCCTCAAAGGAGATGTTCCAGTCCATATAAGGGAACAGCTGCTGGATCCCCTCCTGCATCGAGCTAAGGCTTTCCGTCTCGATAAGGCCTGTCACGGAGTTTTCCGCCATTGTCTGCTGCAGCAGCTGATACTGTATCCATCTTTCCAGGTCGTGCCTGTCGGGATAACGGTAGATAACCGTGATGACCGACTGGCGGAACTTTTCCTCGAGGCTGCAGTATCCGATCCCCTTATAAAGGGACAGGGAATGATCCAGTCTTTTTTTGCAGCTTTTAAGCTCATCGGGCTCGGAGATCCCAAGATAGGTGACTAACAGTATAACCTTATCGGAGGCGTTGATCCCGTAGTTTTTCCGAAGATATTCTCTGACCTCACCGGAAACCTCCATCCGTCCGCCCATGATCTCCCGAAGGACCTGTTCAAGGGTACCGATCTGTGTGGGCTTTTTCCGGCGGTCCTCCTTCATCTGCTGCTTGATGCTGTTTAAGGCCTGGGTAAAGTCGTTTAAGTTTATGGGCTTAAGGAGGTATTCCGTGACTCCCAGCTTCATGGCCCCTCTGGCGTATTCAAACTCTGAATAGGCGCTTAAAACAATGGCCTTGGGCATCTGCCCTCTGTCGTTTATGGCTTTTAACATCTTAAGCCCGTCCATCTTCGGCATCTGGATATCCGTGATGATAAGGTCGGGAGAAAACTTTTCACAGAGCATAAGCCCTTCCTCCCCGTCCCCTGCCTCTTCAACAGCCTCAAAATTCTCCTCAGTCTTATTGAGCAGCTTTCGTATTCCTTCGCGGATGCGGATCTCATCTTCAACGATCAGAACTTTCATTTTATGATTCTCCGTATGTTTACATTGGGAAAAAGTCATTGCCTGCCTTTACGGACAAAAAATAAAATCTGTTTTTCTTTGACATATTTCCTTTAATTGCGTATAAATAAATGTAATACCATAAGAAAATGATAAGGAGGTCACTATGTTGGATAAAAAGAATATAATGGATGACAGTGTTCTTTCGGAAATAAACGGAGGAGCGGATCAAGGGGTTGGCGAAGAAGCAGCCCGGACAATAAAGATCCCCTGCAACAGCGCAGAATGCAAGGGACAACCCCGGATATATGATGTATTCTCAGGCAGAAGAGCAATCTGCAGAGTCTGCGGGAACGAGATCAATATCTGAGGAAGGTCTGACCGGCAAAACAGTGTCTTGCAGGATGCCGGTATACCGGATGATCGAAAACGGTGTACCGGCATCGTTGTCATACTGTCTGCATCAGCGGCCTTACCGCGCCGTAGAGCTTTTCGTAGCGTTTAAAGTGCTCCATGTACTTTTCGTGCATATCCGCTCTCGGCTCATAGGTGACTGACGGCTGTATCATGGCAGAGGCCTCGTTAAGGTCCTTAAACTGTCCGGCCGCGATCCCTGTAAGCATGGCGCAGCCTACTGTTCCGGCATCCACCGTTTTCATGGCGGTTATGGGAAGGCCCAGCACATCTGCCTTCATCTGCATCCAGACGGCGGATTTCGATCCGCCGCCGGTGGCATGCAGCTTTTTAAAGCGGATCCCGGTATCCGAAAGCGCTTTGTAATTTACGTACATTTCATAACAGACGCCTTCCAGACAGCCTCTGTAGATCTCACAGGCTCCTGTATCCGTGGTAAGCCCCAGTATCGCCCCTCTTGAGCCCGTATCCATGTAGGGAGTGGCCGCGCCCGCAAAGTGGGGCAGCACAAGAAGGCCTGAGGGCTCATCGGGCGAAAGCCCAAGCTCGGTCATTTTTTTTGCATATTGCTTTTCCAGAAGCTCGTTTACCGATATCCCAAGGCTTTCGGCGAGCTTTTTTTCTTCCCCGGCGATGGTATCGACACACCACCGGGTCAGGGCCCCTCCGGTATAGGAGAAGGCGTAGGCCGCGTATTTTCCGCTTACCACATAGGGAACCACCGCAAAATAGCCCCGGCTCATCTTTTCGATATCCGGCCTGCTGTCGTAAATGGGCGTAAGGCATTCCACGGTTCCGGCCCCGTCCACCGCTACCGATCCGTCAAAGGCTCCGGCGCCTGCCGCTGCGGCGATCTGATCCTGGCCTATAGACACGATCACCGTATCCTGAGACAATCCCAGCTTTTCTGCCATATCCTTTTTTATCCTGCCTGCCGGGGTTCCTGAGGGCACAGCCTCGGGAAACAGGCTTTTTTCTATTCCCGCGGTATCGAGTATTTCATCGCTCCATTTGAGAGTGGTTATATCAAAGGCCATGGAGCGGGTCGCCAGTGAATAGTCGATCTGAGCCTTTCCCGAGAGAATATAGACGATCAGATCCTCCACCTGAAATACGTGCTTTGCCTGCGAATACATGCCGGGCTCGTTATCACGAAGCCACATCATCTTGCTGATGCCGTACATCTCATGGGGACGCATTCCCGTTATCGCCGCTATCCGCTCTTCCGAAAGCCTTTCCACAAGCCTGCGGCACTCACCGCTTCCTCTGGGATCCGTATACAGCATTGCCGTATGAAGGGGCCTTCCCTCCTCGTCGGTAAGGACGAAGGTCTCGCCGAAGCTGGTCACTCCGATCCCTGCTATATCCGGATACTTTCCCGCCATTTCCTCTATGCATTCCAGTACCGATTCCGTCAGTACCTGCATGTCTATCTCGTGGCCGGTGATCCTTCTTCTTACGGGATAATCCCTGTAGGCCTTGTCGAGATACCTTCCGTTTTCGTCAAAAACCGTGCATTTACAGCCTGTTGTTCCTATGTCAAGCCCTGCTGTCTTCATAGCCTTCTCCCTCTGCTCCTTTAAGATAACGCCGCACAATGCGTTTTATACGCAAAATCCGTGTCTGAGCGGCTTTTCCGCTTATTTCATCCCTGCAAAGACCTTCATTGCCCCTGCGACGTTTTCCTTCATGGCCTTTCTGGCAGTCATGAAGATATCGGAAAAGAAGACGGGCGATTTTTCCGAAACTCCCGAGATATATTCCCTGACCGCAGTACCGCCTGCCTTATCCATGTAGGTAAAGTAGTTGATCTTTCTTACTCCGGCTTCCACAGCTTTTCTGTAATCCTCTGAGGATACTCCCGAGCCGCCGTGCATCACCACGGGGATCCCGCCGCAGGTTTTGCGCACTTTTTTTACCACCTCGAAGTCGAGCCTGGGCTCTTTAAGGTAAATGCCGTGGGTGGTGCCGAAGGAGCAGGCAAGGGCGTCTATTCCGGTGGCCTTTGTAAACTTCGCCGCAAGCTCCGGGTCGGTGTAGATCTTTGTGGTATCCTCCTCATCGGCGTTTCCGTCCCCGAATTCCCTCTTTCCCATTGAACCCAGCTCCGCTTCCACCGATGCACCGTATTTTCTGGCCATTGTAACGGCTTTTACGGTATTTTCGAGGTTTTCTTCATAGGACAGGGTGGAGCCGTCATACATTATCCCCGTAAAGCCCAGCTCAAGCGCTGTTTCAAGATACTCGAGGGTCTCTCCGTGATCAAGGTGTATACAGACCGGGACCGAGGCCTTTTCTGCCATCTGTATCATGATCGGTCCGATGGTGGCAAGGGGGATCCAGGGCTCGTGACACTGGGCGAACTGGATTATCACCGGAAGCTTAAGCTCTTCGGCCGCTGAAAGCTCGGCCTCTATCGCCTCCAGCCCCGAAGCGTTGAAGGCGCCTATGGCTATCTTTTTTTCTTCTGCTATATCCATTATCTCCTTTAAGGTTATTAACATATTCTCCTCCTTTATCATTGATCAGCGCGCTGAAACAGAAATCGTACCCTAAGTATACTATATTTTCGGTAAGAGGGTAATGGGATATTTGGATACAGACTCTTTATTATTGTCTTCTTTTTTGATATAATAAAAGTCAGTGCAGTTTGGGGGGAGAGTCACAGGGGAGATACGGAAATGACTTTTCTTAAGGATTTGATCGGAAATCATTCTCGGTTAAAGCTCATCAGCGTTGTGGCCGCGGTATTAATGACCGCAGCCGTGATAGTGTATGTATTCACCGTCAGAAACAGGACGCTTGAGTATGTGACCGATAATGAGATAAATAAGACCGGGATCATCGGAAACGCTTTCTATGAGCTTTTGAAGGATCAGTTCAGGATGACGGAATCCGTTGCCGGGGAATTTGGCGCCTTAAAGCCGCAGACTCCGGAAGAGATAAAGGCTGCCTTTGAGAGCGTCGGGGCCTCGGATTTCATGGGAAAATTAAGGTTTGCCGACAGTGAAGGGAAGGCATACGAAAGTGACGGTAGAGAGTACGAGTCAAATGTTTCGGGCCTGACCCTCTATCAGGATGCGATGGAGGGGAAAAGCTCCGTATCAAGGGAGCTTATGATAGACGTTTCGGATTACAGACTTGCCATTGTTTTCGGTACTCCTGTATATATGGACGGCGTTATATCGGGGGCCATGCTCATGTACTTTTATTTTGACAATATGTCAGAAATGGTCGGGGCCCTTGACGATTCGGAGCAGAACAGCTTCCTGGTGACGGACAGCGCTCTTAATATACTGGGAAAGAGCGGCAATGAAGCGATATTTCGCATGAATAATAAATTTGATTATTATCTCAGGCAGTTCCGTTATAAGAACAAGGTAAAAGCCGTGGATATCAGGGACCGCATCAGGAACAATGAAACGATATCCGTCTACATCACCTTTTATTCCGAGGATTACCTGCTGATCATGGTACCCTTTGAGGAAACGGGCTGGTATATGGTAAATATGAAGCCCGCCTCGGAAATATATGCCATGAGGAACAGCTATACCCGCTCCGCGATCATCTTCGGCGCGCTGGTGATCATTGTATTTGCCTTCATGGGATTTTTAAGCTACGGCGCTGCCTCGAGAATGATAGAGCTTGAGAGGATGAATGCCCGGTATGCCCTTCTTGATAACGCCAGCAGGTCAATAACCTTTTCATGCAATCCCAACTCCCGGGCGGTGGATTTAAACGGCGCCGTCGAGCAGACCTTCGGCAAGGAGATCGCCGAGATGGGAACGGTCAACCTGGTATCGCTTCTGGATAAGCTTCATGAGAATGATCAGGGGCTTTCAAAGAATATTTCAAAGGCTGTCAGGGAAGGAGCGGGAAAGTACGACTGCGAGGTCAGGGTGAAGGAGGCGGACGGAGGCTACGGCTGGTATAAGCTTGAGGCCATCATCGTTCGCAGCAAGAGCGGGAAGGTCGAACGGATAATCGGAAGCCTTAAGAACCTGGAGGATCAGATCGAGAAGGAGCATGTGCTCAAGAACAAGGCGGAGACCGACCTTCTGACAGGGCTTCTCAATAAGATGACGATGGAGAATTCGATCTCGGATATCATTAAGCGCCGTCCCTACAGCACCTTCGCGTTTTATATCATCGATATGGATAATTTCAAGGCCGTAAACGATAATCTCGGTCATGCGATAGGGGATAAGGTTCTGGTGGACGTTGCCAACAAGCTGACCCTTTTGTTCAATGAGTACGATTTCATCGGAAGGCTCGGGGGAGATGAATTTGCGGTCATGCTGGTGATCCCCGAGAATATGAGCAATTATTCCAGCAGGCTCATAGAGCTTAAGGCAAAGAGCCTCTGCGAGAACCTTAAGGAGACCTATTCCGACGACAGAGTGGACGTTACGGTTTCCGCCAGCATAGGCATAGCGATATATGAGAAGGACGGCAGGAGCTTCTCCGAGCTTTACAGGCACGCCGACCTGGCTCTGTATCAGTCTAAGAATAACGGTAAAAATCAGTTTACCTTCTATACCCCGGAATTTGAAGCCTGA
>DNAD01000295.1 GCA_003484785.1 Lachnospiraceae bacterium | reverse complement strand
CTTGGCCGTTATATTTCAAAAACAGAGGCGTGGGCGCTGTCCATAGGCTGTGCCGTGGGATGGGGCGCCTTCGTGATGCCCGGCACCACCTTCCTTCCCCTGGCGGGTCCCGTAGGGACAGCTCTGGGAATGCTTGTGGGCGCTGCGGTAATGCTTATTATAGGCGTAAATTATCACTTTCTGATGAATAAGTATCCGGACGCCGGCGGAACCCTGACCTATTCCATCCGGGCCTTCGGCTACGATCACGGGCTGTTAAGCGCCTGGTTCCTTATCCTTGTATACATTGCGATCATGTGGGCCAACGCCACCGCCATCGTACTGATCGCCCGTAACCTTTTCGGAGAGGATTTTCAGTGGGGCTTTCAGTATAAGGTAGCAGGCTATGACATCTTTATGGGTGAGGTGATCCTGACCCTGTTCATTATCGTTATCTTCGGCCTCATCTGTATGCACAGCAAGCGTCTTGCCATCATTATCCAGACCATTATGGCCCTGGTCATGGTGGGAGGGGTTCTGTACTGCGCCTTCATGGTTCTTGTCAAGGGCGGAGGGACAGAGCTTCTTAAGCCGCCCTTCTCGCCCCAGGAGAGGGGTATTCCCACACAGGTACTTGAGATCGCAATGCTGTCTCCCTGGGCCTTTGTAGGCTTTGAGTCGATTTCCAACTCTACCCAGGGGTTTAAGTTTTCTCCCAAAAAGTCTCTGCCCATCATGGCGGGGGCTCTGGTGGCGGGAGCTGCCTGCTATATACTGCTTGCCTTTATCGCTTCCTGCGCCCGTCCGGAGGGAGTAAAGAACTGGGTCGATTATCTGGGCAGGCTTGACAGTATGAGCGGCTATGCATCCATACCAACCTTTTACTCGGTTCACACCGCCATGGGAAAGACGGGCATAGCGATACTGGGTATAACTGTCACGGCGGGGATAGTGACCGGCCTTGTGGGCAACTATATCGCCGCAAGCCGCCTTATGTACGCTATGTGCGAGGACGGGATACTTCCCGAATGGTTCGGAAGGCTCAACAAAGACGGAAATCCGTCCAATGCTGTATGTTTTCTGATGATGCTGTCGCTTTTTGTGCCCTTTGTGGGCAGAGCCGCCATCGGCTGGATAGTGGACGTCAACACCATCGGGGCGCTTATAGCCTATGCCTATACCTCCGCGGCAGCTTTCAAGCTGTCAAAGGAGGACGGGAAAGCAGGAGTACGTATAACCGGCATGATCGGGCTGGTGCTCTCTCTTCTGTCCTTCTACTATTTCATGGTGCCCAATGCCTGGATTAACAACGCTCTTTCCACGGAATCCTATCTGATCCTCATAATCTGGAGCATCATCGGCCTGTTCTTCTTCAGGCTGGTCTACAGCAGGGATACTCAGAACCGTTTCGGTAAGAGCTCGGCAGTCTGGCTGGTGCTTTTGTTCATCATATTTTTCACCTCCATGCTGTGGCTCAGGGAGGCTGCCCAGGATTCCGCAAAAAGGGTGCTTAAGGATGTCAACTACTATAATACCGAGGAGCTTTCGGAGCATAACGTTGTCCTTAACGATAAGGAGTCCCTGGAGGCCCAGCAATATCTTGAGGAAAAGATGGACGAGATCAGCGGCGACATGATGCGCAACAGCTGGATTCAGCTGGTGGTCATCTTCGCGGCACTGGTCATAATGCTTAACATATACAGGGCCATGATGCAGCGTGAGAGCCGGATAGAGATGCAGAAGATAAAGGCGGAGGAGAGCAGCCGCGCAAAGAGCGCCTTCCTCTCTAACATGAGCCATGATATCCGTACCCCCATGAATGCCATAATCGGCTACACGACTCTTGCAAAAAAAGAAAAGAACGTCCCGCCCGAGATCGAAGCCTATCTTACAAAGATCGAGGCCTCAGGCAGGCATCTTCTGACCCTTATCAATGATGTGCTGGATCTGAGCCGGATAGAGAACGGCAAGATGGAGCTGGAGCCGGAAAGCATGAACATTGTCACGGCCTTTGATGAGATGAAGGAGCTTTTTGCGGCCCAGATGGGGGCAAAGAGCATTAATTATAAGGTGGACTGCGCCGGCGTGGTTCATAAAATGGTCATCTGCGACAACAACCGCCTGGAGCGGGTACTGTTAAACCTGATAAGCAACGCCTGTAAATATACCCCCGACGGCGGCAGGGTGAGCGTTACCCTTAAGGAGGAGGAGATCTCCGGGAATGAGTCTCTCTATATCATCAGCGTAAAGGATACGGGCATAGGCATGAGCCCTGAGTTTGCGGCCACTGTTTTTGAGGAGTATTCCAGGGATAAATCCGCGGCCTCCATACAGGGCACCGGCCTGGGAATGGCCATTACCAAGAGCATCATAGACCTGATGGGAGGCACGATAGAGGTTAAGAGCGAGGAGGGGAAGGGCTCGGAGTTTATCATAAGCCTTAAGCTTGAGCTTTCAAAGGAGCCTGAGACCGTCCCGGAGAAGGCCGGGGATGAGTCTGTGCAGTCCGATTTCTCCGGCATGCGGCTGCTGCTTGTGGACGATAATGCGGTCAATCGTGAGATCGCGGCCATGATACTCAAGGAGTACGGCTTTGAGCTTGATACCGCCGAGAACGGGAAGATTGCCCTGGATATGGTGTCTGCCACTGCCCCCGGCTATTACAGGGCCATCCTGATGGATGTCCAGATGCCGGTCATGGGCGGATATGAGGCCACAAGGGCCATAAGGGCTCTCGATAACGCGGAGCTCGCCTCGGTTCCGGTCATCGCCATGACGGCCAACGCCTTTACGGAGGATATCAACGAGGCAAAGGAGGCCGGGATGAACGCCCACGTCGCCAAGCCCATTGATGTCGCCCAGCTCATACAGACACTTAAAGAAATTCTTAAATAAAATAAAAAAAAGTTGACAAACAAAAAAGAGCATGCTTTAATGAATTAAACCGTTGAAGGAGAGTAAGTAGCTTCCGTCAACTTCTTAAGAGAGAGCCGCCGATGGTGGGATGGCGGTAAGAAGCCGGTTGTGAATGGGCTCCTGAGGGCAAACAGAAGAAAACGGGCTGTTACTATCACAGCCTTTTGGGCT
>DNAD01000052.1 GCA_003484785.1 Lachnospiraceae bacterium | reverse complement strand
GACAATTACCTTATTAACGCCGGTTGCTTACTTTTTTTTAGGTTTGTTTCCCGGAGGGTGATTATAACATATGAGTTATGATCAGACAAGTTATACAGGATCGGAAATGCAGCATCTGAGGAAACACCGACCTCATAAGTTTTTTACTCAGAATACGTCATAATAACGGAATTAATTACGGAATTACGGAGGTAGATTTATGGACGATAACAGACTCAGAGAACTTTTGGATGATATGAGTCTTGAGGAAAAGATCGGTCAGCTTGTACTGATCCCCGGGTCGTATTTTGAGAAGGACTTCGTGATCACGGGGCCCGCAAACTATCTCAGCTATACCGAAAGGGAGGTAGCTCTGGCAGGCTCTGTCCTGACCGTGATCGGGGCGGGTAAGCTTAAGGAGATCCAGAAGGAATACATGAAAAAGCATCCCCACCACATCCCCCTTCTGTTCATGGCCGATATAATAAACGGCTACAGGACAATATTCCCGATCCCTCTGGGGCAGGGCGCAAGCTTTGATCCGGCGCTTTCCAAAGAGGCCGCAGGGATAGCAGCCCGTGAAAGCGCTTATGCGGGGCTCCATCTGGTCTATTCTCCCATGGTGGATCTCGTGCGGGACGCCAGATGGGGACGGGTCATGGAATCCACGGGAGAGGATCCTTTCCTGAACAGCGTCTTTGCAAGGGCGATCGTAGAAGGATATCAGGGGGAACAGGAGAGTGACGGCCATCCCGATCTTACAAAAGAGGGAAAGGTGTCTGCCTGCGTCAAGCATTTTGCGGCCTACGGAGGGGCACAGTCCGGACGGGATTATAATACCGTGGAGCTTTCCGAAAGAACCTTAAGGGAGGATTATCTTCCCGCCTATAAGGCTGCGGTGGACAGCGGCTGTGAAACGCTCATGTCCTCCTTCAATGTGCTCAACAGGATACCTGCCTCGGCAAACACTCATCTCATGAGAGAGATATTAAGAGAAGAGTGGGGCTTTGACGGAGTGGTCATTTCCGACTGGGCGGCCGTCGGAGAGCTTATCACCCACGGTATTGCCGAAAACGAAAAGGAGGCTGCTTTTCTTGCGATAAAGGCCGGGGTGGATATGGACATGTGCACCCGCTGCTATTCTTCAAACCTTGAAGCCCTGGTTAAAGAAGGCAGGGTCGAGGAAAGGCTTGTGGATGAGGCCGTCATGAGGGTCTTAAGGCTTAAGAACAGGCTGGGCCTGTTTGAAAATCCCTTCAAGGACGCCGATGAGGATAAGGAAAAGAGCTATATCCTCTGCGATCGGAGCAGAAAAGCCGCAGAAAAGGCCGCAAGAGACAGCTTCGTGCTTCTTAAGAACGAGGGTCTGCTTCCGATCAGGGACATGAATGATACTGCCTTTATAGGGCCCTTTACCGACAGCGGGCTTCTGTACGGCGCCTGGAGCATTTTTGCGGCTGAAGAGGATACCGTATCGATAAAGGACGCGCTCAAAAATGCCGGCTTTTCCTCTCCCGTTGCAAAGGGCTGTGTGCTCTGCGCCGATCATGAGCTTAAGGGAATGCACGGGGCGGCCATCGCCGCTATAAAAGACGAAGAGAGAGATGAGCGCCTTATAAAGGAGGCTGTCCTGCTTGCCAAAGCCTCAGGCACCGTCGTGCTTACCCTCGGTGAGCCCAACGCCATGTCAGGAGAGGCGGCAAGCCGCGGAATGCTCGACATACCCCGGATCCAGCAAAGGCTTCTGCGAGAGGTCGCTGCGGTAAATAAAAACATTGTCGTTGTCCTTTTTACGGGAAGGCCCCTGGATCTCAGAGAGATATCCTCCCTGGCCCGTTCTGTCCTTGTGGTGTGGCAGCCCGGGAGCGAGGGGGGAAATGCGATCGTTGATGTGCTGAGCGGTAGAACGAGCCCTTCGGGCAAGCTTTCCATGAGCTTTCCATACAGCGTCGGCCAGGTGCCCGTCCATTACAACGAGCTTTCAACAGGCCGTCCCTATACTCCGGGAGATGACAACAAGTTTCTTTCAAAATACATTGATATTCCCAACGCGCCCCTCTATCCCTTCGGCTTCGGCCTGACATATTCGGAGTTTGAGATATCCGAAATAAAGCTTGACAGGGATGTGATGAGGATGGGAGCTTCGGACAGGATCACGGCAGGGGTCACCTTAAGGAACAGGGGCTCTGTTGAGGCCTCTGAGGTTGTGCAGCTGTATATCAGGGATGAGTATGCCAGCGCTGCAAGACCGGTCCGCTTACTGAAGGGCTTTAAAAAGGTTGCTCTTAAGCCTGCAGAGGAGACTGAGGTCGTTTTTGAGATAAGCGAGGATATGCTTGCCTTTTGGAAAAGCGATGACACTTTTGGTGCCGAAAGAGGGTATTTCTGCGTATATATAGGTAACTCATCAACCACGGAGAATAAAGCCCGCTTCAGGCTTGAATGATATTTTCCGGGTGGAGAGCTTTGGGATCAGTAAAAGGACTTAGAGGGTATGCCGCAGTACAGGGATGATCAGACAGGCAGGATAAGGGAATTATATTTAAGAGCCGGGCAGAACGACTATCTTACGCACACGGGGTTTCTTTCTCTGTCAGAACAGGCGGATCTTTATGATTCCATCAGGTATCTGGGACAGAAGGAGGGCATCCGTATAAAGGAATCGGAATATCTTCTGTATGGAGGGTTCAGGGATGCGGAGCGATGCATTGCCTGTTTCCTGCCGTCCTATATGACGAAGGACAGCTTCCTTGCCACACAGGACAGCGATGAGAAGGGGCTTTTGAGCTGTATTGCCGTCAGGCCTGTCAATGCCAGGTTTTCCGATGAGCTTACCCACAGGGATTATCTTGGAGCCATCATGAACCTTGGGATCGAACGGGATGTGACGGGGGATATCATCTGTTCTTCCGGTTATGCGGCCATTTCGGTTCTTGGAAGCGCTGCTTCCATAATAGAAAATGAGCTGGTCCGGGTAAAGCATACCACCGTCACCTGTGAGAGGATAAGCTTCAGGGACTGCGGTATTTCTCCTGAGTTCAGGGAATTACGCATAAATATAGCCTCTGAGCGTGTGGATGCGATCCTTGGAGAGGTGTATCATCTGTCCAGAGCGGGCTCACAGGAACTTGTGCGCACTTCAATGGTGTCGGTAAACGGCCGGGAGATCACGGATCCCGGACGGGTTCTTAAGCCAAAGGACAGAGTCTCCGTTCGCTCAAAGGGCAAATTTATCTATTCAGGAGAAGAGAAAACCACGAAAAAAGGAAGACTGACGGCCGTTGTGACGGTTTATATGTAGACCGCGGTTACTTACAATTCACAGCCCGTTACTATCACAGCCCAAAAGGCTGTGAATAGTAACACGGGCGCAATACAAAACTCTTGAATTGCCGATAATCAGTCATTATAATATTACAATAGGTTTTTTTAACTGCAGGACTGCTCTTATCATCTGAGAAAAGAGAGGAAACAGGATGGAGATCAAGATCATACCTTATCGCGACAGTGTGAAGCAGAACAAACATACCATATCCAGCTACGGGCGGAATTGCGTCGTCTTTGATGAGGACACCTCTACCGAGCTGATCGTGTTCCGCCATGAGAACATCATTATCGCAACCTGCCCGAACTTCAAGTCGGATCACTCCCAGTATTTCATCCCCTATGCCTATGTGGGGGCCGATGAGGATGAAACGGGTAAAAAATGGGAGCACGTGATCTGTAAGCTTGCCAGAAAAGACAATACCTCCAAATATTTCGGACGTTATCATGTGACCGAGCACTGCAAGAACGGATATAATCTGGAAAATACGGATGTAAAAAAGCTGGAGGAGATAGCGGCGGCGGCGTGCCGGCTGATGGAGGAGCACTGACCTGCTGTGAAGACGAAACGTATGAACGCAGATCCTTATCGTAAACGGAGAAAATGGACCATAGCAGGTATGGCTGTTGTTTGTGCTGCTCTTTCAGCTTCTGTTATCCTGGCTCTGAAAACAGCTGCCGTTAACAAACAACCGGCTGCCAAGAGCCCTGTGTTTCCGGAAATAGTTGTCAACGACACCGTAAACGAGACCAATATTCCTGACGAGGTTGAGGTTACGGTTACAGAGCTTGCCACAGAGGAAACGAAAGTAGAGAGCACGGAGGATACGACCATCCTTGGCTTAAAGGAGGGCACGGGGAAGGGTTATCTCAACCGGTGCGTATTTCTGGGGGATTCGAGAACCGTTGCCATGGTCAACAACGCTCTGATAAATGACGATCAGGCTCTGGCGCAGATCGGTATTTCGCATCCGTCCTTTAAAAGCAATAAATTCATAAACAACGCGGGAAAGGAATATACTTTAAAATCATATCTTGCATCACATCAGAGCCCCGTGATCTATATCGCGCTGGGCGTGAACGGGATCAATGATCCCAGTGAGGAGCACTATAAGTCGACCTTTTCGGACCTGGTGGATACCGTGACGGAACAGGCTCCCATGTCAAATGTCGTCCTGATGTCCATCGGGCCGGTAAATGACAACGGATCATATAAGAAAACCGTTCAGAATTCATGGATCGAGAAATACAATGCTTTTCTCAGGGATCTGGCAGAGGAGAAGCATATTTTTTATCTCAACATTTCCGAACTTCTGACAGGCAGCAACGGCCAGGTGAAGCCGGAATATGACGCCGGTGACGGACTGCACTATTCCGCTAAAGGATGTCAGGCCATCCTCGATTATATCGTGGAACATCCTGTACCCGGGATCGACGATGACGGGGAATATGTGGTTCACTATATAAAGCCCAATCCCAGGAACATAAAGGTCACCATGGATGAGGGCTCCGGGATCGATGAATCCGTGCTTCAGGATCTTATGAACATGATGGTCGAGGGAGCGCCCGGGACGCCGGATGAGGCGGCTGAGACCGGCTCTGTTCCCGAACAGCCGGCCGGGATCACACAAAACGGGAATGAAGAGCTTCCGAAGCAGGAACAGGTGCCGGTGCAGGTACAGGAGGAGGTTTATGAACCCGTGCCTGAGGAAAACACCAATGTTGTCGAGCCTCCCCGGGAAGAATACCGGGAGCCGGAACCTGAGGAGCATGAGGAGGAAACTGAAGAGGATGAAGAATATACAGAGTGGCCGGAGCAGTGACCGGATCTGATGAGGCAGAGCATCCTGAGAGTTTAAGGAGAGAAATATGATAAGAAAAACGGAAGAGGCCATAATCTATGCGACCGTGATGCATCAGGGCAGAATCCGCAAATTTGGGAAAACACCTTATATACTGCATCCTCTGGAGGTAGCACAGATCCTCTCCACATACACGGATGACGAGGACGTAATAACAGCCGGGATACTTCATGACATAGTGGAGGACACAGACGGAACTCTTAAGGAGATCGAGAGACGTTTCGGGAAAAGGGTGGCTGAGCTGGTAAACTCCGAATCTGAAAACAAGTATCAGGGAGAGGGCCGAAAGAGTACATGGAAGCGGCGCAAGGAAGAGTCTCTTCTTGTACTTAAGAACAGTGAGGATCCCGGGGTTAAGATGCTGTGGCTTGCGGATAAGCTGGCAAACCTGCGGTCACTGGCGGGGCTTTACTCCGAGCAGGGAGAGAAGATGTGGAAGGGGCTTAATCAGAAGGACCCCAATGAGCATCTGTGGTATTATCGCACCGTTGCGGAGATCGTGGAGCTTTCCCTTAATAAGACCGGAGCCTTTAAGGAATATATCAAGCATATCAACTTTATCTGGCCGGGGACCTTTGACAGGGAAAAGGCCAGATTCCGCAAATACAGAGAGATCTCCGTTGAGGGCTGCAAGCTGATAGGAAAGGGCGCCAAGGGCGAAGTATACCGTTATGATGACGAGCTTGTCATAAAGGTCTTCAATGAGAACAATAAATATAAGGACGTGGAGAAGGAGATCGCCCAGAGCCGGAGGGCCTTCATCCTTGGGATCCCGACGGCGATATCCTTTGGAATAGTTTCCGTGGGGAATCGATACGGCGCAATGTATGAGCTGCTGGAATCGGAGACGATCTCGGAATGCATAGCAAAGGATCAGGGAAGAGTGGCGGCATACGCTAAGGTCATGGCAGAGCTGGCGCATACCATACATGATATTACGGTGACAGAGGAGGACGGCTTTCCCTCTGCCTATAACAGACTTTCAGGCTACATGCGGGGCGGGGTGGAAAAGGAGGATAAAGAGCTGGCTGACAGATGCAGACAGCTTTTTGATACTCTGCCTTGTGTCAATACCCTGGTCCACGGGGATTTTCACACGGGAAACGTTTTCCTTCAGAACGGAGAGCCTCTTCTCATCGATATGGACCGGCTGTCCACCGGGCATCCCATTGTGGAGCTCAGCGATCTCTATTATTTTTATATGGTCCTGGGGGAGGATGATCCGGCTGTCGTTGAGAATTTCATGGGCTTTTCCTATCAGACTGCCAGAGACTTTTTCGATTCCTTCCTGAAATACTACCTGGAAACGGATGATGAGACCGTCCTTGCCGATGTGACGGAAAAAGCCTCCTTTATATGCTGCATAAGGATGATCAACAAGATCCATAAAAAGGATAAGCTTTCGGAGAAAGACCGGGAATTGACGGAAAAATATCTGAAAAAAGCAAGGGAACTGGCGGGAAGGCTGGATACACTTGTTTACAGCTGCTAAGTAATTATTACTATCACAGTTCAAAAGGCCGTGAATAGTAACCCGAAACGCACGATTCCTGCGGAATCGGCGCGGCTCTGTTGTGTGTTTGATAATGGCTGCGGACAGTAACCGCTACCGGGCTGCTTTGACAGAAAGGAGAAGGATGTCATGTATGATTTTAAATATTTTACCCCCACGAAGGTGATATTCGGGAAGGATACGGAAGGCCGGGTTGCCGATCTTATCAAGGAGTTCGGAGGGACAAAGGTTCTTATTCATTACGGAGGAGGAAGCGTTGTGCGCTCAGGGCTGTTAAAGCGTGTTACTGACACGCTGGATGGAGCAGGTATAAGCTATGTCACGCTCGGCGGCGCGGTTCCGAACCCGCATCTTGGCCTTGTTTATGAAGGAATCGAGCTTTGCAGAAAGGAGAAGGTGGATTTCCTTCTGGCCGTTGGCGGCGGAAGCGCTATAGATTCGGCGAAGGCTATCGGCTACGGTGTTGCAAACGAAGGCGATGTATGGGACTTTTACGATTATAAACGCAAGGCCACGGGCGCTCTTCCGTTAGGCGTGATCCTTACGATCGCGGCAACGGGGAGTGAGATGAGCGATTCCTCTGTCATCACAAAAGAGGACGGGCTCATAAAACGCGGCTACAGCAGTGATTACGGCCGTCCCAGATTTGCGATCATGAATCCGGAGCTTACCATGACGCTTCCGGATTATCAGACGGCCTGCGGATGCGCCGATATCATGATGCATACAATGGAAAGGTATTTCACCAACGGCGGGAATATGGAGATCACCGACGCGATGGCTGAAGGTCTGTTGCGCACTGTTAAGAAGAATGCGCTTATCCTCTGCTCGGATCCTTTAAACTATGATGCGAGAGCCGAGGTCATGTGGGCGGGTAGCCTTTCGCATAACGGACTGACAGGATGCGGCAACGACGGCGGGGACTGGATGACCCATAAGCTGGAGCATGAGCTGGGAGGGCTTTATGATGTGGCTCACGGCGCCGGGCTTGCGGCCATCTGGGGCAGCTGGGCAAGATATGTCTATAAGGACTGTCTTTGCAGATTCAAACGTTTTGCGTTAAATGTCATGGAGGTCGAGGATAAGGGATCCGATGAAGAGATCGCCTTGCGCGGTATCGAAGCCATGGAGGACTTTTACCGCAGCATCCACATGCCGACGAATCTCCGTGAGCTGGGAGTGGAGCCCACCGAAGAGGAGCTGGCTCTTATGGCCCATAAATGCGCGGTCGGTGTCGGCGGAGAAAAGGGGTCGGCTAAGGTCCTGAATGAAGAAGCAATGCTTTCGATCCTGCGGGCGAGCATGTAATTATAAGCAGACAGGGTATATAGTAAGCGTCAGATGTGTCTGCTGCTTACTTTAGGATCTGTTGAAAAATAGCTTATTCTATGTTATTTTGCAACAGC
>DNAD01000084.1 GCA_003484785.1 Lachnospiraceae bacterium | reverse complement strand
TCGAAGATCTGGTCGATCAGGGTGTTGGTGGAGCCTGAGTCGATCTTCTTGGAAAGCTCCCAGTGCTCGGAAAGCAGTTTTGCAAAATCATCCACATGCCCCCGCTCCAGCTCGAAGCGCTGCAGGGCGGCATTGCGCTGGATCTCATTCAGCGCGCTTACCGTATCCTTTTCATTTCCTATATATCTTCCGACAACATCACGCAAAAGATTGCGGGCCAGCCTTCTCTGACCGGTATAGATCAGTGTAAAGCGTTCGTTAAGATCATTAAGGGTCTTCTGATCCGGGACAACATGCTGCACCTTTATCTCCTGCTTGAGACCGGGACCGGAGGTGATATATTTGATCCCGTCCGTTACGCCCCCTACCTGATCCTGCCAGCCGCCTCCGGTGGACATGATCTGTTCCATGCAAAGGACATGGCTGTAGAGGTCACTTTCGGTATGAGGTATGGCAAGGAAGCAAAAGAGCGCTTTAACACAGGCAGCCGCGAGGATGGAGCTGGTGCCGAGGCCGCTTCCCTTCGGAACCCCCGTAACCTCCGTATCCATGATAAATCCGCCCCCGAGGCGCGACAATACGGTTTCAAGATCCCCGCCGCTTTTGGGGATGACACCGCAGGCTAAGAGCGCTGCCTTCTGAAGAACAAAGGGATCAAAGGGATCGCCTACCGACTGAAGAAGCCCTATCTGTGTAAATTCGCCGTGTACATCCATATCACCGCTGTCAAAGACTATCTTATATTCATCGATCCGTCTGAGCTTCACGCTTACGGGCCTTTTTCCGTTTAACAGTATCGCGGCATTAAGAACGGTCCCTCCGTTTTCGTTGCAGTAGGGCGGTGTATCAGACCATCCTCCCCCGAAGTTAACGCGAAGGGGCAGTGCCACGCTGATCTCGTCCGTGCATATCCGCGCCTGCCTGTTCTCCTCAAGGGACTTAAGCGTCGAATCGAGGATGGCGGCGGACAGAGCCCGGAAGGCCTTGGCAACCTCCACCTCGTTCTTGAGAGCCGTTCCCACATAATAATGGAGACGCATTTTTTCGGAATAGCCGGCCGCCGCGATATGATCATCAAGCCATTTCCTCTGTACCCCGGTAAGCTCGGTCAGGGTGGACAGTTTTGTAGCCGGGATCCCGGTCTTGATCATCGAATCGAGGTGATTCATCGAAACCAGCTCCTGCATCCTTCTGTTCCAGTCAAGGATAGCTCCCGGATCGGCATCCAGGAATCCCGAGGCAAGGCTTTTTCCGCCCTCTATGAGATCCCATCTGTCTGCCATGACGTTATCATAAAGGTCAAGGGCCGACCGGACGGCTTCCTTAATAGAGGAACATTCGGGATAGACGGGTGCGGACCACAGATCGGAGGAAAGAGATGAAGGGATCTCTTTGCCAAACAGCCTGTTCTGCTTGGGGTTATCATCAATGCCGAATATCCTTGCGACGAACTTGCCGTCGGTCTGCTTAAGGCAGTGGAGGACCACGTCCGGGGGTATGACCTCGTCCTGTATCTCAACACAGGACAGTATGGTACCGTCACCGATGACCGCACCGGAATGAACATAGGAGATCTCCGCATATACGCCATCGCCCGCTGCGGCTAAAGGATCCACCACGGAAACATAGGAAGCAACCGAAGATGCCGAATTTATCATGCCCGACCAGCCGAGATCCTTATATTCCAAAACCCCCTTTGTCATAAGCTTAAGTATCTCTTTGGAGGTTCCGAAATGAATGAACTTGGCGGGGGCCAGACGCAGCAGCTTGAGACGGTAGGGCCTGAGGGCTTCCCAGAGGGCGGTGCGCCTTTCCTTAAGCTCTGCGCTTAATTCTCCCTCCGGCTTTTCTTCGTAGAACTGTTCAAGGGAAGAATCCTGTGCGAGGGGATACTGGAAGTCACCGTAGAGTGAAAGCCTGACTCTGTTATTTACGAAAAGCTCATATTTAGCCTCGTCGAGGATATCATTCGTACTGATCAGGGACCACAGAGAGCCGAGGACGTCCGTTCCCAGAAGGATCGCCCCGGTGTCAATATCCACACAGCCGGCCTGATTGACGGCGCCGGCGGCCTTTAAGTTTTCTGTGGATTCCTTATGAAGGAAGGTCTTTACAAAGCCGTCATCCCCCCTTAAGAAGACACCGTGATTTTTTCCGGTCTCAACGTCCTCCTTAAAGCTGATGGCCGCGGCTCCTTTACCGGACCAGTCAATGAGCAGGGGATTGAAGAGGAGAAGGACATCTCCCGCAAGTAAAAGCATTCCTTCCCTTATCCTTCCCGGCACGGCGGACATGGAGATGATGAACTCATCAAACAGGGTAGAGCTCCTGCCATCCGGGAGCCTGTGAGGCACCGGAGAAAAGAGCTTTCCGAGGGCCGAGTACTGGGGAACGCGCTTGCTGTCACCGCCGGAATGTATCACAAGAACCCGGAGCCCCTCAAAGGAGGGCTCACGTTTTCTGAGCCATTTTAAAACGGAGAGCGTTGCCCCGCCCGAACCGACCCGGACACCGCCTTCATCGGGGACTATGCCTATAACGGTCTTTTCGGGCAGATACCCCGCCCGTTCTCTGATCTGGGCCTTAAAGCCCTCGGCCTGATGTTCATTTGAAGCGGTCAGGATGATATAGTCCCACACGGGGAAGAAGGGTGAGCTTAAGGATCTTTGATAATCGTCCCAGGCATCGGAACAGGATTGTGAAAGATAAAGACTAAGATTCATATTTTTATACGATCCGGAAACGGATGAACGTTTCCGATACATTGAGATCAGGAAGTTTAACGGGTTTCAATAACTGTGGCAGCAGGGTCACAACGGCAAAAGCGTTTTTTACCTG
>DNAD01000140.1:9403-14047 GCA_003484785.1 Lachnospiraceae bacterium | reverse complement strand
TAGCGATATCGGGTATGAAGTAATCCTGCCTTGTATGCTTAAAGCCTTGTATGGTTTTTGCAAGCTCTCCCAGAGTTATGGAGGCAGTCACGGGAACCGAACAGTACCTGTTTTCCTCTTCTTCCTCAATGTTTGCTTTTCCGGAAATGACACTGTTCATCGAAGCGATGAAGCTCTCCGTCACATCATCTATATAAACAAGCCTGAGAAGGGTTTTTTCATCATTTACGGTTATGGGAAGGTCATGGGCTATGTTATGGCAGAAGGTGGCGACAACGCTGTTGTAGCCCGGTCTGCACCACTTTCCGAAGACGTTTGGAAGTCTGTATACAAAGACCCTCGCCCCGGTCTGCCCCGAATATTCAAAGACAAGCTCCTCTCCGGCCTTTTTGCTTACTCCGTAGGGGTTTTCAAGCTCGGCCTGGATAGAGGAGGAAACAAGCACGGGAACAGTATTTCCGCTTTCCTTAAGAGCATTCAAAAGCTCTTTTGTAAAACCGAAATTGCCCTTCATAAACTCCGATTCATCCTTCGGGCGGTTTATTCCCGCAAGATGAAAAACGAAATCACATTCCGAGGCATAGACCTTAAGCAGCTCCTTTTCGGTATCCGCATCATATTGAAGGATATCCTCAAAGCCTCTGTTTAAAAGCTCTGCCACCAGATTTTTTCCGATAAAGCCCTTTGCCCCGGTCACAAGAATCTTCATGCCAAGTCCTCATATATTAAACAGTTATGCGAAAGCTTCTATCTCATTCCTTATGTATTCAAGGGACAGAAGTTTTTTCTTTACCCCTTCGATGTCAAGCCTCTCCGTATTATTGGAGTTAAACTCGGTAAGCGTGCTCCTCTTTGCGTTTCCGTCGGTAAAGTACTTGTCGTAGTTAAGATCCCTCTGATCTGCCGGCACCCTGAAGAAGCTCCCCATATCGAGGGCCCTGGCGCATTCCTCGTTGGTAAGAAGGGTCTCATACATCTTCTCGCCGTGCCTGATACCGATGATCCTTATCTCGTTATCGGCATTAAACAGCTCCTTAACCGCTCTGGCAAGAACCTCGATGGTACATGCCGGCGCCTTCTGAACCATGATATCACCGGCGCTTGCATTTTCAAAAGCAAAAAGAACCAGCTCAACCGCCTCTTCAAGGCTCATTATGAACCTCGTCATCGTCGGTTCGGTAACAGTCAGGGGCTTCCCTTCCTTTATCTGCTCGATGAACAGGGGGATGACCGAGCCTCTTGAACACATGACGTTTCCGTACCTGGTTCCGCATATCAGTGTCTTTTCGGGATCCACCGTCCTTGATTTTGCCACAAATACCTTCTCCATCATAGCCTTGGAGGTTCCCATGGCGTTTACGGGATAGGCCGCCTTGTCCGTAGAGAGGCAGATGACCTTCTTTACCCCGGCTTCTATGGCCGCGGTAAGCACGTTATCCGTCCCTATCACGTTTGTCCTTACCGCTTCCATCGGAAAGAACTCACAGCTGGGAACCTGCTTTAAGGCCGCCGCATGGAAGATATAATCCACTCCGTGCATGGCATCCTTAACGCTCTGTATATTACGGACATCCCCGATATAATACTTTATCTTGGGATTATTATACAGATGGCGCATGTCGTCCTGTTTCTTCTCATCCCTTGAAAATATCCTTATCTCACGAATGTCCGTGTTCAAAAACCTGTTGAGTACCGCGTTCCCAAAGGAGCCTGTCCCTCCCGTAATAAGCAGTGTCTTATCCTTAAACATATGCTTTCCTCTCATTCATACTTTCTTCCAGCAGCCTCACTGAAAGGCCGACTTCAAAATTCTCCTTAAGATATTCAAAGCCTCTTATTCCCATGGCCTTTCGCATTTCTTCATCACCGGAAAACCTTAGGACCGCATCGACAAAGCCCTCCTTATCCGCAGAGCTTACCCAAAGGCCGAAGCGTCCTTTATCCTCAACCAGCTCCCTTATGTCCGTCACCTCATCGCTGCAGGCAAGTACCGGCTTGCCGGCCTTCATATATGAAAGGATCCGGCTGGGGAAATTGGGGATCGTAAACCTGTGGTCAAGAGAGATGATCCCCACGTCCATCCTCTCCATCAGCCTGTCATATTCCGCAGGCGGCATCATGTCGATGAAGGTAAGATTGCCGAGCTGTTTTGCCGCTCTTTCGACCTTCTCCTTCTCGCTTCCCTGTCCGATGATGTAAAAGGCTATATCCTTCCGCAAGGCAAGGCGCTCATCACCTATGGCGGATATAAGAAAATCTATTGCCTGGGGCTTTCCAAGGTTGCCTCCGAAAACAAAGGAGGTTACGTTTGAGCAGGGATTGCTCCGCGGATATGTCCCGGGCTCAAGCTCTATGGTATTCGGAAACACCAAGAGCTTTTTCTCATCTATCCAGGGCTCATGCTCCCTTATATATCCGAGGTTTGCTTCGGACATGCAGCCTATCCTGTCGGACAGTGCATACAGGGCTCTTTCCTTTTTCTTAAAATACCTGTGGATGAGGGAGCCCTCCTTAAAGAGCCCGATGTCCACGGCATTTTGCGGAAATATATCCTTCAGCATAAGAAAGGTCCTTACACCGAAAAGCTTTCTGCAGTATTCCACCACCCCCGCAAAGGTCACGGGGGGAGTTGCGTAGATACACAGATCGTAATGCTCTCCTTTAAGGTACTTTCTGATGCCCCGCTTTAAAAGCGGCTCCATTTTGATCGTATTTATACCCTTTCTGATAAGGCCGACATTGAAATTTTCGCCGACCACCACCTTTAGAAGGGTAACCCCGTCCTCTTTCGTAAGCTCGGTTTTTTTCTGGTCCCGGGGGCTTGCGGCATATACTATTGTAACCCTGTGAGAAGCCCTTTTAAGCGCTCTTACCAGATCCGGATAGATCCCGTGTTCCGAAAGCCGGGGCCTGCTCAGTGTAATGTACAAAATGTTCATTTTTGTGGGCTCAACTTCTCTTAACGGACTCGGGCAGCTGTGAAAGCTCCCCTATGGAAAGCTTCTCTCTTATCCCTTCCAGGTACTCGCTGTCCGCATAGACCGTTCCCTCTTTCTTAAGCCTTATGGTGAGGATCGGATAATTGTTGCCTATATAAAAGTCCTTACGGGGATTATCGCCGACATAGATCATATCAGTCCAGTCGGCCTTGAAAAATTCCTTCATCATTATGAAGGAGCGGTCATCGGGCTTGCAGTATTCCCTGCCCAGCTCATCAGTAAGGATAACCCTTCCGAACAGGTTCATCTTCCCCGGAAACAGGGCTTCAAGCTTGTTTTTCTGGCTGATGTGGTATCCGTCTGAAATGATGCCCAGCTCACAGCCCATATCCTTAAGCTTAAAGAGGCAGGCAAGCGCATCGGGATAGAGCTCTATCGAGGGTTTATGCTCTCTGTACAGCTTCACCAGCTCCTTTATGTCTTCCTCCTCAAATGCTATGTCATATCCGCAGAGCAGACGGTTGAATACAAGCCCGGAATCCTCTTTAAAGAGCCTGTACAGTTTTTCATATACAGCTCCGGGATCATCCTCTATAGGGTATTTTTTGACCAGATGCTCCGAGACAGCCTTATATCCGCTCTTTACGAAGGAAAGCTCCGGATAAAGCGTATCATCAAGATCGAACAGAACAATTTTCCGCATATACGGCTTCTCCGTTTTCATCAAGCGCGACACAGGCATCAAACCTCAAAAAAGTAAGGCCGTCCCTGTATCCGCAGTTCTGTATTGATTTCTCGCCCCGAAGGAGCCTGTATAGATATTCACAGGAATCGGCGCCTGCCATGATGGACATGGGCGCCCCTCCGCCGAAGCGCGGATTAATCTCGATATATTCAAGTCCCCTTTGTGTTTTCCGAAGCTGGATCGTAATATGCCCCGTCGGTCTTAAGATCTCCATGAGCCTCCTTACATCGGCCTCTATCGCGGCATCCTTTACTATCCTTCCCTTGGCTATCTCCCCGCTTCTGACTGCCAGACGGATCCTCGGGACTATGCTGATGATATTTGAATCGAAATCAAGGAACACATCGATCGTGTATTCCTCTCCCTCCATATAATCCTGGACCATGGGGTCTTTAACCCTTGCAAGGGCCGATCTGAGCTCATTTTCATTATCGGCCCGGTAAGTATCTATGCTGGAGCTGCCGTCCACCGGCTTTATGAAGAGCGGGAAGCTTACCTCTCCCCGGCTTAGTTCCTCTTCGGTATACAGATGCGGCATAAGAAAGCCGTTTTCCTCCATGAAGCGCTGGGTATTTCTCTTATCCCTGCATATGCTTATCACCCTTTTGTCGGAGATGAGCACCCTGCACCCTGTTTCCTTCTCGATCCGTTCCCTCTCCTCCGAAAGCAGAAGAAGCTCCGTATCTATTGTGGGCACGCACAGATCGGCCTTAAAGCGCTTACAGGCTTCTATGACGGCTTCGACATAACGTCCCGAATCTATTCTCGGAAAGATGACTTTTTCATCCGCATAATAAAGAGCAGGCGCCAGCTCGCTTGCGTCCCCTGCTGCCACTATGCCCTTTATTCCCAGCCTGTCACGCGCGTTCTTGAAGCACTTTACAAGCTCAACTCTTCTTCCGGCGCTCAGAATAAGCACGTTTATACTGCCCATTTTATAAGTTTCCTCCGCGCAGATTT
>DNAD01000140.1:0-9289 GCA_003484785.1 Lachnospiraceae bacterium | reverse complement strand
CAAATCGTGCGCTTCGGATCAAACTTCAGTTTGATCCGTTCCGACCTTCAGGTCGGAAAATTTCCTTTAAAAAAGTCCATGGTAGCGGAGTTTTCGGGATTTATTCCCTCCCGCTTTATGACCCCCCTGAAAGTCATGAGGATGATCCGAAGATCCATTGAAAAGCAATATTTCTCCGTATACTCCACATCATACTCAAATTTATCCTGCCAGGTCAGTGTATTTCTTCCGTTTACCTGTGCCCACCCCGTAAGCCCCGGTCTTACGTCATGGCGGTGTCTCTGTCTTTCGTTGTATAACGGAAGGTATTGTACTAAAAGCGGTCTCGGCCCTACCAGGGACATATCCCCCTTAAGTATGGAAAACAGCTCCGGCAGCTCATCCAGGCTGGTTGACCGAAGCTTTTTACCGAAATCGGTCAGCCTTTTCTCATCCGGTAAAAGCTCCCCGTTTTCATCCCTTTCATCCGTCATTGAGCGGAATTTGTAAAGATGGAATATCTTCCCGTTAAGCCCGGGCCTGTCCTGGTGAAACAGCACGGGACTCCCAAGCTTGCTCCTTACCAGCAGCACAAGTATCAATAGCACCGGCGACAGTATAACGATCGAAACAAGGGATATGAAGATATCCAAAAGCCGCTTTATGTATTTTCTGTATATCATGATCATTGATTATAGCAGACAATGGGTTTTTTATCAAATATTAAGCGGTTATGTCAGTGTTCCCGGAAAAAGGCCCGAAGCTCTTCCTCCCCCGCACAAACGCTTCCCTCTATCATTTCCCTTGATCCTCCGCATCTGGCGCCGAACTTATCCTTCAGTAGCTTTGCCGTCTCTCTGGCGTCCCCTTCGGGATGGGCAAGGATAAAACGGTATTCACCCTCCCCCACGAATACGGCGCAGATCCCTCTGTACTTTTTTGCGAGGGTGTTGACCGCATTTCTCCGGGTTATATTGTTTACGGCGGTATCTTCCGTAAAGATCACGGCATTTTTTTCATTTTCAGGAAGCTCTTCCAGCTTTTTAAAGAGCCTTTTCCCGGCAAGCTCGGCCTTTTCAAGCTTAATGTCATTGAGCTGTCGCATAAGCTTATCGACCGCCTCCGTAAGCCTCTCAGGGCTGACAGAAAGCTTATGGGTAAGCTCTCCGGTTATATCGTGCTCCGCGCTTAAGTACTCAAAAGCTCTTCTTCCCGAAAGGATGGTGAGTCTGGTCCCGCCCTTGTAGTTTATGGCGCTTATCACCTTGATGATGCCTACCTGCCCCGTACCTGATACATGGGGCGCACAGCAGGCACAGATATCTATCCCCGGGATGGTCACCAGCCTTACATCCTCATTAAGCTCCTTCTTGCTGCGGTATTCAATCTCCTTAAGCTCCTCCTCCCCATAGTACCGGCAGGTTATGGGGAGGTCCGCATATACAGCTTCATTGGCCTTTCTCTCAAGCTCCTTTATCATAGCCTTGTCAAGCTGTCTTGAGGTATCAAGGGTAACAATGTTATCCGATAAATGAAATCCCGTGTTCTCAGAGCCGTAATCCCTGTGCAGGATCCCCGAAAGGATATGCTCCCCGGTATGATTCTGCATATTGGAAAATCTTCGTTCCCAGTCGATCCTTCCCCTGACAGAAAGGCCTGCTTTAAGAGCGCTGTCAGAGGCTTCAGGGCCGTTTTCAGGTGCGTTTCTCATCGGTTTTGCCAGGTGGAATATGCGTCCGTCCTTTATCAGGACATGGGCGATCCTAAGCCCCGCGATCTCCTCATCAACAGTCTCCGGTCCCTGTGTCCCGGGGTCTGACAGATCATCCCTTCCATCGCCCTCTTCCTTCATTATCCACATATACCCCGTATCAGAGGACTGTCCTCCCTCCTCGGGAAAGAAGAGGGTTCTGTCAAGCTCGATCAGAATACCTTCATTTGTGTTTTCAACTCCCGCTATTACGGCGCTGAATTCCTTCAGGTACGGGTTATTGTCATACAGCTTCTCAGTTTTCATCCTTTAACTGTCCCAGTCTCCAGTGCTTTCTGCACAGGGCGGTATAGCTGGAATTGGCGCCTATCACTATCTGCTCCCCTTCCTTTACTATGCCGTTTTCATCAAACCTCGCGTTCATCGTTGCCTTTTTGCCGCACCAGCACATGGTCTTTATCTCGGTCAGCTTATCCGCTACTGCCAGCAGTCTTTCGCTTCCCGGAAAGAGCTCTCCCCTGAAATCGGAGCGCAGGCCGAAGCAGATGACCGGTATGTCATAAAAATCCACTATATCCGCAAGCTCCATGATCTGTTCGGGAGAGGCAAACTGTGCCTCGTCAACTATTATCACATCAAAGGAGCGGATATACTTCTCCCCCTCCTCTGCCTTTGCTCTCCTGCAGACTTCGGAAAGGAGAACGCATTCGGCCTCCAGCCCTGCCCTTGACCTGAGCATTGGCCTGTCTCCCTCGTCGTCCCTGGTATCCAGATCGGCCTTTGCAAGCAGAACCCTCTGGCCCTTCTCCTGATAGTTGAACCTTGTCATGAGCGCCTGGGCAGTCTTGGATGCTCCCATCGCTCCATAATAAAAATACAGCTTAGCCATCTTCTCCTCCAAAGGCGCCGGAATGCACTGAAATATCCCTCCGCCGCGCGCCTGTCTTTACCATTGTAAAGGATGTTCGGTGATTGTGCAATGCAGAATGAGGCTGCATAGTTACCATTCACGGGTCACCCCACCCGCATTCGCAAAACTCGTGCTTACGCACTCTTAAGTCTGCTGACGCAGACTTGTTTTGCTCATGAGGGTGGGGTGACCGCTTCCCGGTTTCATGGAATAATTAACAGGTGCTGTCCGTGAGCAGGCTCCCGACAGCACCTGCTAATTATTCCATGACCCGTGAATGGTAACAATAGTAACACATTATGTTAACAAAAAGGAAAAATATACTGTAAAAAAATCAGGAAAGTAGTATAATGTATCTGTGTGATGGTTTGATCCATTTTACATGAGAGGCTAAAAAATATAACGGAGATATGATATGAGCCAGATACTTTCACAAAAGGAAATCGATGCCCTTATCGAAGCCCTGAACACCTTTAAGAACTATGATAATTCCAACCAGTTTTCCGGAGACATCCTGCAGAACCAGGTGGTGTTAACCCAGGCCGAGATCGATTCACTGATCGAATCCTTGAACAATGCCCAGAACGGAGGCAGTATCGCGGCTGTCACCACGCCCGACGTCAAGCCCGTCCTTTCCCAGGCAGAGATCGATTCTCTCGTCAAGGCTCTTCAGACCTTTAAGGAATACAGCGAAATGTTCAATCTCTCAAATGAGATCACCTACGATCAGACGGTGCTTTCCCAGGAAGAGATCGACAAGCTCATCGAAAGGCTCACCGCTAATAAATAGGGTGCCGCTGATTTTGGCGTATACTCACGGTAAGCGTAAGGAAGGACTGATCTGTTTATTCAGTCTTTTCTTAGGTTATCCCTAAGCAGATGTATACGTTATTTTGCGGCAGTTTGTTATCTATGATCGCACTGCCGGTAGCAGTTCACCCTTTGGTGCACTGTTACCACTGCCGGCCCTTAAGCTCAGTCTACCTTTTCCTTTACTATCTCCAGTCCGATCGATAATACAAAGCAAAATAAGAAAGCCAATACTAACATAATCAAACATCCTTTCCTGCGGGCATACTGTTCTGTCCGCTCATCATGGTTCTCGGGAAACGGAGCAGTCCGTCCCCCGTGGAAAACGCCGGCTTATTATTGACGTTTTCCATAAAACTCAGGCAGTGATGAAATTATGTCGAAAGCTTTCGGTTCAGGTTTACCTGTTTCTTACCTGTCTGTATATTATTACGCTGCTCGTTTATAAAAATCCGGGGTCAAAAAAACCGGTCAGTAAAAGTTTATACTTTTTTTACTGACCGGTAAGGTAACTGTTCAAAGCCTTTGGATTCCAAACAGTTATACGCTGTATTCATCTGACTGATCGCCCTGTACCGTGCTGTCATGCAGAGGCACACGCGACCCCAGGCAGTCCGCCGCGCTTATTTCTTTGCCAGCTCTGCCTTGATGCTCTCTGTAAGAGCGGGAACTATCTTGTTAAGATCGCCTACTACACCGTAATCGGCAACATCGAAGATAGGCGCATCCTCATCCTTGTTGATCGCAACGATGATGTCTGATTCCTCCATGCCCGCTACGTGCTGGATCGCGCCGGAGATACCGATGGCGAAGTATACGTTGGGCCTTACGGTCTTTCCTGTCTGTCCTACCTGCAGATCCTTCGGCTTCCAGCCTGCGTCCACAACGGCACGGGAGCAGGATACGGTTCCGCCGATAGCAGCGGCAAGATCCTCAAGGATCTTAAAGTTCTCGGGGCTTCCTACGCCACGTCCGCCGGAAACAAGGATCTTGGCATCCATGATATCAACCGTATCGGAAACCGCCTTGACAACTTCCTTGATGGTAACGTATCTGTTGTTCGGGGTGAAGCCGGGATTGTACTCGATGACCTCGGCCTTTGCGCCCTTGATGGGCTCGATCTTCTGCATAACGCCGGGACGGACTGTAGCCATCTGAGGACGGTTGTTCGGGCAGGCGATGGTAGCGATGGTATTTCCGCCGAATGCAGGACGGGTCATCAGCAGCTGGTTGTGCTTCTGCTCCTGTCCCGGAATGGGATTGAGCGGGAAATCGCCGATATCAAGCACTGTACAGTCAGCTGTAAGACCGGTTGCAACCCTTGCGGAAACCGTAGGGCCAAGGTCTCTTCCGATGGCCGTTGCGCCCACCAGAACGATCTCGGGCTTGAACTCATTGATGACCGAAGCCAGGGCATGAGCATAGGGCTCTGTCCTGTAATCCTTAAGCTCGGGATCATCAACGACTATAACCCTGTCCGCACCGTACTCGGCAAGGGAGTCCACAAGGCCTTTTACATCGGAGCCGATAAGAACAGCCGTAACCTGAGCGTTTAAGGGCGCCGCAAGCTCTTTTGCCTTTCCAAGTAATTCATATGAAATGCCGCTGACCTGATTGTCGACCTGCTGCGCATAGACATATACACCTTTATATTCTTCTAAATTCATTTTATTGTCACCTCCAAATTTCCTCAGATCACATGCTTTTCTTTAAGCTTGCCAACGATATAACCAACCGCTTCATCAGGGGACTCGGGAACAACCTTTTCACCCGCTCCCTTTCTGACCTTATCAGAAGCCTTGGCGATCTTTGTGGGAGAACCTGCAAGACCGATATTGGCATCGTCCAGATCCTTAAGGTCATCTCTTCCCCAGGTCGTGATGTCTGCCTTAACTGCATCAAAGATGCCGCCGGGAGTCATATATCTGGGATCGTTAAGCTCTGCAAGAGCTGTCAGAAGGCAGGGCATCTGAGCCTCAAGGATGTGATATCTGTCATCGTACTGACGCTTAACGATGACCTTGTCACCCTCTATCTTTAATTCCTGAGTATAGGAGATAACAGGGATCCCGAGATGCTCGGCGATCTGAGGGCCTACCTGGGCGGTATCACCGTCGATAGCCTGACGTCCCGTAATGATCAGATCGTACTCAAGATTCCTTATGCCTGCGGCGATAGTAGAGGAGGTAGCCCATGTGTCAGCGCCTCCCAGCCTTCTGTCGGTAATAAGTATCGCCTTGTCGGCCCCCATTGCAAGAGCCTCACGAAGCACGTCCGTAGCCTTGGGAAGTCCCATGGTGAGCACGGTAACCTCTGCGCCGTACTGATCCTTTAATCTCAAAGCCGCCTCAAGACCTGCCTTGTCATCAGGGTTCATGATGGCGAGCATGGCTGCCCTGTCAAGTGTTCCGTCCGGATTGAACTTAACTCCGCCCTTTGTATCCGGAACCTGTTTGATACAAACTATAATCTTCACTTTTATCTTCCTCCTATTTCAAGATATTCGCAGATATTACCATTCTCTGAACCTCTGAGGTTCCTTCGTAGATCTCTGTGATCTTAGCGTCACGCATCATGCGCTCAACATCGTATTCTCTGATATATCCGTAACCGCCATGCAGCTGGACCGCCTTCGTAGTAACCTCCATGGCAACCTCCGCAGCGTAAAGCTTGGCCATGGCAGCCTCAACCGAATAGGAGATCTTGGGATTGCTCTGATATTCCTGCTTCTTCAGAGCAGCCTTGTATACAAGAAGCTTCGCAGCCTCAACCTTGGTAGCCATATTCGCAAGCTCGAACTGAGTGTTCTGGAACTGTGCGATAGACTTTCCGAACTGCTTTCTTTCCTTAACGTAGTTGATGGTAGTCTCAAGCGCTCCCTCGGCAAGCCCCAGAGCCTGAGCGGCGATTCCGATACGTCCGCCGTCAAGGGTATGCATCGCGATGTTGAAGCCCTTGCCCTGCTGTCCTAAAAGGTTATCCTTCGGGATCCTGCAGTCGGTGAAAATAAGCTCGTAGGTAGAGGAGCCGCAGATACCCATCTTGTTTTCCTTGGTACCGAAGGTGAAGCCGGGAGTTCCCTTTTCCACTATGAAAGCCGAGATCTCCTTCATCATGCGGCCGCGCTTCTCTACTTTTCCGGTAACAGCAAAGATAACGTAAACATCCGCTTCCTTACCGTTGGTGATAAAGCACTTGGAGCCGTTTAAGATCCACTCATCACCGTCGAGCACCGCTTTTGTCTGCTGTCCCTGGGCATCGGTTCCGGCACCGGGCTCTGTAAGACCGAAGGCGCCGAGCTTCTCGCCCTTTGCAAGGGGAACAAGATACTTTTCCTTCTGGGCATCGGTTCCGAAGGTCATTATGGGATCGATGCAGAGTGAGGTATGAGCAGAAACGATAACACCTGTTGTGCCGCAAACCTTTGACATTTCCTCAACGCACATAACATAGGTGAGCACGTCACAGCCCTGTCCGCCCTGCTCCTTGGGAACGGGGATCCCGAGGAATCCGTACCTGGCCATCTTGTCTACGGTCTCTCTGGGAAATCTGTGGTTCTCATCGATCTCCTGCGCGAGAGGCTTAACTTCCTTTTCGGCAAATTCAGCAAAAAGCTGTCTCGCCATTTCATGTTCTTTAGATAAAGAAAAATCCATGATTGTTTATCCTCCATAATTCTTATATGATAACGGGCAGATCACATCCGGTTCCGGGTTATCACCGGAAGCTCTTATCTGATCTGCGTATTTATAGTGAACGGCAATATAGATTGCCGTTTGCTATAAAGCTCCCCATACTGCATGATATCGGAGCCGGAAGCTTTATGCGGCTTCTTGCTCCGATATCCGCATTACTCAGGGACGCCTTACTTAGCGTAATTAAAGAAGCCTTCGCCGGTCTTCTTTCCAAGCTTCTTCTCCTCAACCATCTTCTTAAGAAGAGGCTGGGGCGCATACTTCTCATCGCCGGTCTCGGTATGAAGAACTTCCATGATCGCAAGGCAGATATCAAGCCCGATAAGGTCGGCAAGGTGAAGGGGTCCCATGGGATGAGACGCGCCGAGCTGCATTGCCGTATCGATATCCTCAGCCGATGCCGTACCTGCATCATAAACGCCGATAGCTTCGTTGATCATGGGGATCAGGATCCTGTTAACAACAAAGCCGGGAGCTTCCTTAACCTCAACGGGAGTCTTTCCGATCTCTACGGCGATGGCCTTGATCTTGTCAACCATCTCCTGAGGAGTATTCTCTCCCTTTATTACCTCAACAAGCTTCATGCGGTCAGCGGGATTGAAGAAATGCATTCCGATCATGGGTCTGTCAAGGCCTTCCCCTATCTTTGTGATGGAAAGGGAAGAGGTGTTGCTGGCAAACATGCAGTCCTTCTTAACGATGCCCATAAGCTCCTTAAATATGCTCTGCTTGATCTCCATCTTCTCAAGAGCAACCTCTACGATGAGATCACAGTCGGTGCAGATGTCGTTGAGACCGATCTTTATCCTTCCCAGGATATCATCAGCCTTCTCCTGTGTGATCTTCTCCTTCCCTACCAGGAAGTTGAGATTCTTTTTGATCTTGGCAAGACCGCCCTCGGCAAACTCCATCTTGATATCGCAGAGACAAACCTCATAACCGTCTGTCATCGCGAAAGCCTGCGCAATACCCGAACCCATCGTTCCGGCGCCGATAATTCCAACTTTCATTATATTTACCCTCCTAACAAAGTTTTTGGTTATTTTATATTCTGCCGACATTTCCTCCGCGCCGGTTTTCCTGCAAACCGTGCGCTTAAGCGTGATCTTTGGATCTGCTTACTTATTTTTGAAAGGCTCCTTCACCTTTTCCTTGTTCTTGTCAAGGAAGAACTCCATACCGTATCTCTGATCCTCTGTTTCGAAGCAGTCGCCGAAAAGCTTCTCCTCGATCTCGACTGCCTTGTCCATATCAGCATCAAGGCCCTCATTGATCGCCTTCTTGCAGTTTCTTACCGCGATGGGAGCGTTCTTTGCGATGCCTGCTGCCATTTTCTCGGCCTGTGCCATGAGCTCCTCTTTGGGATATACGGCGTTTACAAGGCCTATCCTTAAGGCCTCTTCAGCCTTAATATTCCTTGCGGTATAGATCATCTGCTTGGCCATTCCGGGGCCGACGAGCCTTGCAAGCCTCTGGGTGCCGCCAAAGCCGGGGGTGATCCCGAGGCCCACCTCGGGCTGTCCGAACACGGCATTGTCGGAACAGATCCTTATATCACAGCTCATGGAGATCTCACAGCCTCCGCCGAGAGCAAAGCCGTTCACCGCGGCGATAACGGGGATCGGGAAGGTTTCAATACGTCTGAAGAGATCGTTGCCCTTCTTTCCGAAGGCCTCACCCTCAGCCTTTGTAAGCGTGCTCATCTCGCCGATATCGGCGCCTGCAACAAAGGACTTCTCTCCCGCGCCCGTGAGGATGAGACATCTTATCGAATCGATGTCCACTCCGTCAAGGGTTTCGTTAAGCTCATCGAGCACCTGGGAATTAAGAGCGTTCAATGCCTTTTCACGATTGATCGTAATAACCGCGATCTGATCCTTAACCTCGTATAAAACAAATTCCATATCTTTTCTCCTTTTCTGCGCCGATTTGCTTCTGCAAATCGTGCGCTTAGGCACGAACTTTAGTTCGTGCCGATTCGGTTCGGTTTCCGAACCGAATCATTTCCCGCGCCGATTTGCTTCTGCAAATCGTGCGCTTAGGCACGAACTTTAGTTCGTGCCGATTCGGTTCGGTTTCCGAACCGAATCATTTCCTATTTTTTTAATCTCTTTCCACGATCGTAGCGCAGCCCATTCCGCCGCCGATGCAGAGAGTCGCAAGACCCTTCTTTGCATCCTTTGC